>DASZVW010000706.1:0-3498 GCA_035546895.1 Polyangia bacterium | reverse complement strand
CGACTCGGTGCTCGAGCGGAACCACCACCCGTCGCGCGACGGCCAGTACATCCAGCCGACCTTCACCAAGGCGGCGGTGGCCAACCTGACGATGGAGACGTCGTTCAAGGCGACGTTCACCGGCAACACCTGGGCCTCGCCGCTCTACCTGGCGAACGGCCCCGGCGGCAAGGGGGCCTTCTTCACCGTCACCAACGGCAACGACGTCTTCGCGCTCGACGAGACCAGCGGCGCCGTCGTCTGGACCAAGAACATCGGGACGCCGGCCAGCAGGACCGGCCAGAGCTGCGGCGACATCCAGCCGCTCGGGATCATCAGCACGCCGGTGATCGACGCCCAGGCGCGCACGATCTACGTGGCGGGGGCGATCGGCAACGCCAGCACCATCACCGCCCACCAGATCCACGCCCTCTCCGTCGACGATGGCAGCGAGCGGACCGGGTGGCCGATCGACGTCTCCACCATCATGGCGGGGAGCACCGCCTTCACCGCCTCGCCGCAGAACCAGCGCAGCGCGCTCTCGCTGGTGAACGGCATCCTCTACGTCGGCTACGGCGGCCACAACGGCGACTGCGGCAACTACCGCGGCTGGGTGATGGCGGTCGACACCAAGAACCCGACCTCGCGCGGCGCCTTCGTGACCGGCGGGACGCGCGGCGAGGCGATCTGGGCGGCCGGCGGCATGGCCTCCGACGGCAACGGCGTCTTCACCGTCACCGGCAACAACCTGGCCGGCGCCACCATGCACGCCGACAGCGAGGAGGTGATCCGCCTGACCGGCCTGGCGGTCGCCGATCGCAGCGACCAGAACGTCTTCTATCCGAGCGGCTGGAAGATGCTCGACGGCGCCGACGAGGACCTGGCCTCCACCAGCCCCGTCTACCTGACCTCGCCGCAGCCGATGGTGGCGGCGGCCTCGAAGAACGGCGTCCTCTACTTCCTCGACGCCACCAACCTGGGCGGCGTGGAGGGGGAGCTGGCCAGCCTGACCGTGGCCACCGGCGGCTCGATGATCGTCCACACCGCCCTGGCCACCTACACCACGGCGATGGGGACCTACGTGGCCCTCACCACCAACAGCGGCGCGCAGTGCCCGGCGGGGATGGGCTCGACAGGCAAGGTGGTCATGTCGGTGCTGGTCCCGGCCGGCTCGCCGCCCAAGCCCAAGGTCGCCTGGTGCGTGCCGACCGCCAACGCCAGCCTGGGGTTCCCGGCGGCGCCCGCGATCACCACCACCGACGGGACCAACAACGCGATCGTCTGGTTCATCGACGGGACCAAGCTGATGGGCGTCGACGGCGACACCGGCGCCACGCTCTACGCCGGCACCGACACCTGCAGCGGCGTCCACAAGTGGACGGCGCCGATCGCGGTCAAGGGGCGGATCGTGGTGGCCGGCGACACGCACCTGTGCGCCTGGTCGATCCCCTGAGCGGGCGCGCGCGGGCGCGAGCAAAATATCCGTCGCAGTTCCGGCCGGCGTCCTTCCCGGCACCTGCGCGGTGACGGCGGTCACCGCATGTTTCGTCGATCGCGCGCAGGCTAGATTGGTCTTCGACCCGCTGTGGTGTCGGGCTGGTCATCATGTCGCGCCTTCCCGTCGTTTCGTTTGTGTTGGTGGTCGCGCTCGCCGCCTGCTCCGGCGGCGGCAAGGCTCGGCCCGACGCCGCGGGGCCGCCGGCGGCCGACGCGGGGGCGGCCGCCGATTCGGGCGTCGCGGGGCCGCTGCCGTTCCAGGCCGATCCGCCGGCGGTCTACGTCGCCAAGGTGAAGAACCTGCTGGTCGGCCTGGCGCCCACCGCCGACGAGGTGGCGGCGGTGACCGCCGATCCGACCCAGCTCCAGCCGCTCATCCAGGAATGGATGCAGCTCCCGCAGTACGCGCAGAAGATGCAGCGGTTCTTCGAGCTGGCGTTCCAGCAGACGCAGATCACCTCGGCCGACTTCGCCGACCAGTTCTACCCCAAGCAGATCGACGACAACGGCGCGACCACGCCGCTCCTCCTGCAAAACCTGCAAGAGAGCTTCGCGCGCACGATGCTGGCGCTGATCGCGGCCGGGCAGCCGCTCACCGCGGCGACGACCACCAACCAGCTGATGATGACCACCGCGCTCAAGGAGCTGTACGCCTTCCTCGACGTCTGGGAGGTCGACGACGGCGGCAAGGTGACCGACCGCTTCAAGCAGGCGAACCCCAACCTACAGATCACCGTCGAGTCGTCGGCGGGGGCCATCCCCATCGCCCAGACGCTCGACGCCACCAACGCGGCCGGCAACTACATGCACTGGTACGACCCCGACGTAGCGACGGCGAACGCGTCGGTGCCGGGCTGCACGATGGACCCCATCGTCTACCCGCCGAGCGCGTTCACGCTGCACTGGCTGCTCTACGGCACGCTCGACGGCCACAAGCTGGCGGACGGCACCAACTGCCCGCCGGTGGGCGGCAGCGCCACGGCGGCGCAGCTCACCGCCGCCGACTTCTCCGACTGGGCGATGGTGACCATCCGCCCGCCCAAAAAGGGGGAGGCGACCACGACCTTCTACGATCTGCCGACCCTGCGCGGCGCCACCACGCTGGTGCTCTCGATCCCGCGGCTCGGCTTCTTCTCCACGCCGGCCTTCTTCGCCAACTGGCAGACCAACGTCAGCAACCAGATGCGGGTGACCATGAACCAGACGCTGATCGTGGCGCTGGGGGCCCAGGTCGACGGCAGCGACACCACGGTGCCCCCGGTGACGCCGCCGCCCGGGCTCGACACCACCCACGCCGCGCAGCCGGCCTGCGCGCACTGCCATGTGACGCTCGATCCGACGCGGTCGATCTTCGCCGCCACCTACTCCTGGAACTACCACGACCAGCTCGACACCACCTGGTCGTCGCAGCCGGGGGAGTTCGTCTTCCAGGGCGTGGTGGCCCAGGTGACCAGCATGACCGACCTCGGCAACACCCTGGCCGCGCACCCGTTCTTCGCGCCGGCCTGGGTGGAGAAGCTCTGCTACTACGCCAGCTCGGGCCCCTGCGATCCGGCCGATCCGGAGTTCCAGCGGCTGGTCTCGCTGTTCCAGTCCTCGAGCTACTCGTGGGGGACGCTGGTCGCCGCGCTGTTCGCCTCGCCGCTGGTCACCAACGCGACGGCCACCGAGACGACGACCGCGCACGGCGAGACGGTGGCCGTCTCTCGCCGCGACCACCTCTGCGCGGCGCTCGACAGCCGCCTCGGCCTCGACGACGTGTGCGGCCTGCGCGCGGTCACCAAGAAGCAGATGACCGCCACGGTGCCCGAGATCGTCTCCGGGCTGCCGTCGGACGGCTACGGGCGCGGGTCGACCATCCCGGTGCTCCCCAACCAGCCGTCGCTGTTCTACCGGGCGGCGACCGAGAACATCTGCGCCGCGGTGGCCACGCAGGTCATCGACGTCGCCGCCGGCAAGCAGGCCGACGGCGGCGTCTACTGGTCGAGCAGCGATCCGGATGGCGCCATCGCCGACTTCGTC
>DASZVW010000705.1:0-1934 GCA_035546895.1 Polyangia bacterium | reverse complement strand
TTCTTCGCGCTCCTGCCGCTCGCCAGCGCCCTCTACGCCTCGACGGCCGGCGTGCTGGCGGGGCTGGCGACCGCCCGGCCGCGACGGGCGCGCCTCTTGGCCTTCGCGCTGCCGGTGGGCTCGATCCTCTGGACGCTGCTGCGGCTCTACCGCGACCCGCCGGTGTTCGCCTTCGATCCGTTCGGCGGCTACTTCCCGGGGCCGATCTACGACGAGGCGCTGCGCCCGCCGCTGTCGCTGCTGCTGTTCCGGGTGGCCAACACCGTCTGGGCGGCGACGGCGATCGTGCTGGCGCTGGCCGCCGGGGGGCGCGGCCGCGATCCGCGCCGCTGGCGCCGGGGCGCCCTCGCCGCCGCGATCCCGCTGCTGGCGGCGTCGCTGGCCCTCTACGCGACCGGCGGGCGGCTGGGGTTCCACCTCGACCGCGGCGACCTGGCCCGGGCGCTCGATCGCGCCGAGACCACGCCGCACTTCGTGGTCCATTACGCGGCGGGCAGCAAGACCCGCACCGACCTGGCGCTCGAGCTCGAGGACCTGGAGTTCCGCTACGACCAGCTCCGGGAGACGTTCGGCGTCGAGCCCAAGCTGCCGATCACCGTGTGGGACTTTCCCGACGCCGCCACCAAGAAGGCGCTGGTCGGCGCCGGGGAGACGCTCTACGCCAAGCCCTGGACGCGCGAGATGTTCGTGCAGGAGCACTTCCCCTCGCGGCGGCTCCGCCACGAGATGGCGCACGTCTTCGCCGGCAGCTTCGGCGACCCTTTCTTCGGCGTGGCGCTCGCCTGGCGCTGGACGCCGCTGCCGCACCCGGTGCTGGCGATGGGGCTGGTCGAGGGGATCGCCGAGGCGGCCGACGCCGGCGATCCCTGGGGCGACGCCACCATCCACCAGGAGGCGGCGGCGATGATCGCCGACGGCCTGGCGCCGCCGCTCGCCGAGGTCGTGGGGGCGGGGTTCACCACGCTGGCCGGCGCCCGCGCCTACACGCTGGCGGGGTCGTTCTCCGCTTTTCTCCTCGCCACCCGCGGGCCGGAGAAGCTGCGCGCGCTCTACCACTCGGCGGGGAACTTCAGCGACGTCTACCGGATGCCGCTGTCGGACCTCGAGCGCGAGTGGCGGCAGTTCCTGGCCAGAGAGCCGCTCACCCCCCGGCAGCGCGCGCACGCCAGCGAGGAGTTCCGCCGCCCGGCCATCTTCGGCCGCGTCTGCGCGCGCGAGCTGGCGGCCCGGGTCGGCGAGGCGCGCGGCCTCCTGCCCGTCGATCCGGAGCGCGCGGTGGGCCTCCTGCGCTCGACCTGCCACGACGACCCCAACGAGCCGCTCTACCGGCTGGCGCTGGCCCGGGCCGAGCTGGCGGCCGGCGCCGGCGTGGCGGCGCGCGAGGTGCTGGCCCGGCTGGCGATCGACGGGACGCTGACCGTCCCCCTGCGCGCCGAGGTCGAGTCGCTCACCGCGGCGGTCGACTTCGCGGCGCGCGACGACGCCAACGCCGCCATCCACCAGCGGCGCGCGCTCGAGCTGGCGGCGACGGAGGCCGATCGCCGGCAGTCGCTGGCCAAGCTCGAGGCGCTCGAGGACGCGGCGGGGCGCGCGACGCTGGGCCGGGTCCTCTTCTCCGACGTGCTCGAGCCCGACGCCGATCCGGTGCTGATGTTCTACCTCCTGACCGAGTTCGGGCGCCTCCACCCCGCCGACCGCCTGGGCCCCTACCTCGTCGGGCGGCAGCTCATCGGCCGCGACGCCGCCCGCGCGCTGCCGTCGCTCAACCAAGCCTGCGGCGACGAGCCCTCGCCCGCCGCGGCGGCCCACCCGACGCTGGCGCCCGAGTTCGAGCGCGAGTGCCGCCGGATGATCGCCGACGCCGCCTACCGGGTGGGCGACTTCGCCCGCGCGCGCGAGGCGCTGGCCCGGCTCGCGGTCGACGCCACCGAGGC
>DASZVW010000704.1:0-1736 GCA_035546895.1 Polyangia bacterium | reverse complement strand
CGGCTTGGACTCGCGGCGGCGCTCGCCCGGCGCCGGCAGCGCCGCCGAGCGCCCGCCGAAGGCGAAGTGGGTCAGGATCTCGATCGTCCCCTCGCCGCCGGCCACCGGCGAGTCGGCCTCGCCGCGCAGCACGAAGCCGAGCGCCTCGGCGCGCCGGCGGACCTTGTCGAGCGCCGCGCGCCGCAGGTTCGGATCGCGGACGTCGCCCCCCTTGACCTGCCGATCGGCCAGCTCGCACTGCGGCTTGACCAGCACCACCCCCACGGCCCCCGGGCGCAGGCGGAAGGCCAGCGCGCGCAGCATGTTGCGGGCGGCGACGAAGCTGACGTCGACGGTGAAGAAGTCGAACGGCCCCTCGGCCTCCGAGAGCGGGAGCTTCCGCCAGTCGACCCCTTCCAGGCTGGTCACCCGCGGGTCGTCCCGCAGCGACGGGTGGAGCTGGCCGTGCCCGACGTCGACCGCCAGCACGCCGGCCGCGCCGTGCGCCAGCAGCGCCTCGGTGAACCCGCCGGTCGAGGCGCCGACGTCGATCGCGCGCACGCCGCGCACCGCCGCCTCGAGGCCGAAGCGCGCGAGCGCCGCCTCCAGCTTCGCGCCCGCGCGGCTGACCGCCATGCGCGCGACTTATACCCCATCGCGCGCGCCGTATTGACGCCGCCGTCAGTCCGCCAGGCGGCGGAGGACGTTCGGTGACGTGCGGCCGAAGCAGTCGGCGCAGAGCGGGATCCCGCCCGAGCGGGGATCGCGGCGGACCTTGTCGCGCGGGTCGGCGGCGCCGCAGGCGCTGCAGGTGAGCTTCGGCTCGGCGGCGGCGTCGGGGGCGCCGAGGCCGACCGTGGCCAGCGCGGCGCGCGTGATGATGCCGACCAGGAAGGCGCCCGTCACCACCGGCAGGCAGGAGACCTGCTGCTCGATCATGATCTGCGCCGCCTCTTCCAGCGTGGTGTCGGGGCCGATGCAGAGCACCGGCGAGCTCATGCACTCGCCCACGAAGGCGTGCCGCTGGGCCGTCCGGAGATCCTCCCGGCAGACGATGCCGGTCAGCGTTCCGTTGTCCAGCACCAGGAGGTGATCGATCCCGTTGTCGAACGCCAGGCGCCTGGCCGAGGCGACGACCGTGTCGGGCGTCAACGTGTAGAGCTCCGTCCCCATCACCTCGGCCACGCAGCAGGCACCGACTTCAGCCATGACATCCATGACGTGCCTCCAGATAGAAAGTCTAGCGGGCGCGGGCCCGCGGGCCACCTGGTCTCATGGTTAAACAAACGGCGTGCCAAACAGCTCGGCCGCGCCGGGTGCAGGTTTTCAGCACCTCGAGCTTGCGACGCGTCACCTGTCGTCCGATCGCTGTTACCAAGCCCGTCTCCGCGCCCACCTCGGCCCACATTCCCACTTACCGGATCTCGGTTCGTGGTTTGCAATAAGGCGATGCATGGATTTGACGCGGATTCTATTGGTGGATGACGACGAAGAAACGCGGGAGCTCCTCCGGGAGTTCTTCGACGATCGGGGGTACGCGGTGGAGACGGCGTCGGACGGCACGCGGGCGCTGTCGTGCTTGACCACCTTCGAGGCCGATCTGGTGATCACCGATCTGGAGATGCCGGGCATGAACGGGCTCGAGCTGATCCGATCGCTGCACGCCGAGAAGCCGACCTGCCCGGTGCTGCTGGTGACGGCGCGCGCCGAGCGCGAGCTGCCGCTGCGGCGGCTCGGGCGGCGCGCGGGGTTCGAGT
>DASZVW010000703.1:0-1706 GCA_035546895.1 Polyangia bacterium | reverse complement strand
GGAGGTCGGCTCGTCGATGATCCAGCAGCGCGAGCGGCTGCTCGACCTCAGCGAGGAGATGATCCAGCTCCTCATCGAGGAGCAGTGCCCGCCCAACTCCCACGCCGAGGACTGGGACCTCGAGGCCATCCGCGCGGCGGTCAAGCAGCGCTTCAACTTCGAGCCGGCGCTCGACGAGCACGGGGGGCTCGACCGGGAGACGCTCGCCGAGTCGCTCTGGGGCGAGGTCGAGAAGGTGATCGAGGCGCGCGAGACCGAGTACCCGCTGCCGGTCATCCTGCACTACGCGCGCCTCTTCTACCTCGAGGAGATCGACGAGCGCTGGATCGAGCACCTCAAGGCGATGGAGGCCCTGCGCGAGGGGATCCACCTGCGCGGCTACGGCCAGATGGATCCCAAGCAGGAGTACAAGAAGGCCGGCTTCACCATCTTCGGCGAGATGATGAACAACATCGGCCGCAACGTCTGCGAGAAGCTGTTCCACATGCAGCTCCAGCGCGCCGACGCGCCAGCGGCGCCGCAGCCGGTGCCCGCCGCCGCGCAGTCCAAGCCCCGCAAGACCATCGAGTCGGGCGGCGGCGCGGAGGCGCAGCAGGCCCAGGCCACCAACGGCGGGAACGGCGCCGGCGAGGCCAAGCCGGTCCGGCGCAACGCGCCGAAGGTGGGCCGGAACGATCCCTGTCCCTGCGGAAGTGGTAAAAAATACAAGAAATGCCACGGCGCCGGCGAAGTCACGACGTAGTCGTCGCCTCGCTCGCCGCCCTGGCTCTCGGTGCCGGCGCCTGCGAGGCCGACGCGGGTGACGCCGGCTGCCAGCTCGTCGCGCAGGTGACGCTGCCCGGGACGCCGCTGACGCTGATCCCCGACGCGCGGCTCGACCAGGTCGGCGGCGGGTATTTCCTGATCGGCAGCGACGGCAGCAACGTCCGCTGGGCGGCGCTCTCCGCCGACGGCGTCCTCGGCCCCGAGCAGGCCTTCCCGCTCCCGCCCGGCGTCACCAGCGCCACCTTCGCGATGGCGGGCCAGGAGACCCCGGGCGACACCGTCGTCGTCGGCTACCTGGCCGCCGACGGCGAAGGCAACGGCACGCTGCAGGTCATCCCCGTCCCTGCCGACGGCTCGCCCCCCACGGCCACGGCCGCCCCGGTCGTCTCCTTCCCGGGCGGCGTCCCCGACGCCTCGTCGGTGGTGATGGTCTCGTCGCGCGCCGGGATGAACGCCGGGCTGGCCTGGGTCGCCGGCGACGCCACGGCCGCGCAGGTGATGGTCACCGGGGTCGCCGGGACCGGGGTGACGACGCACGATCCGGTGTCGACCTCCCTCAGCGCCGGCCCGCCATTTTCCTGTCTCGGCTTCTCGCCCGGGCGGGACGACCTGACCGTCGTCTACTACGCCACGACCACCAGCCTGGGGAGCGCGGGCTGGGTCATCGCCGAGGCCAACGAGGGGGGGGCGGTCGACTCGGGCACGGTGCTGGCCTTCAACCGCCCGCAGGGCAAGTGCGCGGTGGTGACGCCGACGGCGACCGGTTACGGCCTGGTCTGGGAGGACAATCAGGGGGGCTGGCTGGCCGAGTACACCACCCAGGGGGCCGTGCTCTCTCCCCTCTACCCGTTCGCCTCGGCCGCCAGCTTCGGGGGCGCCGATCTGGAGCCGCCGCTGGTGGGGCTGGCGCCGTTCGGGAGCGACTTCGGGGTGCTGCTCTC
>DASZVW010000702.1:0-1577 GCA_035546895.1 Polyangia bacterium | reverse complement strand
GTTCGAGGCGATCTACGCGCGCCTCGCCGGCGCGCGCGGCGGGTGACGGTCGACGGGCCGCGCTGGTCTAATCGCCGCGCCGGAACTTCTGCGGATCGAGCCCGAACTTCTTGATCCAGCGCCAGACGGCGGCGCGGTGCTTGCCGAGCTCGCGCGAGACGTCGGCCACGTTCCCCTCGTAGCGGCGCAGCGACTCCTCGATCTGCGCCGGCGTCGGCGAGGGGCTGGCGGCGCGGCGCGCGCCCGGGGCGGCCGGCGCGGCCAGCACGCGCGCGATCGGCTCCGGCAGGTCGCGCAGCGCGATCGGCTTGTCGCCGCCGGTCAGCACCGCCGCGGTGGAGATGATCTTCTCCAGCTCGCGCACGTTGAGCGGCCAGGCGTGCAGCGCCAGCGCCCGGAACGCCGGCTGCTCGAACTTGCAGCTCGCGCCCGCGCGGCCGAGGAAGTGCGCGGTCAGCGCCCCCAGGTCCTCGATCCGGTTGCGCAGCGGCGGCAGGTGGATGGGCGCCGCGCCCAGCCGGGCCACGATGTCGTCGCGCAGGCCGCCCGGCCCCTTGCCGGGGCCCGCCGCCGTGCGGTTGGTGGCGGCCACGATCCGCACGTCCATCCGCCGCGGCCGCGTGGCCCCCAGCGGGGTCAGCTCGCGGTCCTGCAGGAAGCGGAGGATCTTGATCTGCGCCTCCGGCGTCATCTCGCCGATCTCGTCGAGGAACAGCGTCCCCCCCTCGGCCTCCTCGATGAGCCCCGCCTTGGCCTGGTGGGCCGTCGAGTGCGCCCCCTGCCGGTAGCCGAACAGCTCGCTCTCCACCAGCTCGCGCGGGATGGCGGCGCAGTTGATGGCCACGAAGCGCCCCTTGCGCCCGCTCGCCTGGTGGACGGCGCGCGCGTAGACCTCCTTGCCGACGCCGGTCTCGCCGACGATCAGGAGCTCGCCCTCCGAGGCCGCCAGCCTGCGCAGCCGATCGCAGGCCACCGCCAGCGCGGGCGAGGCGGTGGCCACCGGCCCGAACGGCGCCACCAGCTCGGCCTTGATCGCCTCCAGCTCGATCTGCGACACCATCCGGAACACGGCGACGTGGTTGCCGCAGAAGATGAGCGCGCCGTCGCGCAGGCGCAGCTTCCCGTCCTTGCCGCTTTCGACGCGCTGGTTGTCGACCCAGGTGCCGTTCTTGCTGCCCAGGTCCTCGAGGTCGTAGCCGCCGGCGCCGCGGGTGAGGCGGGCGTGCTGGCCCGACACCAGCCCGTCGTCGAGGACGGCGGCGTTGGCCGAGACCGGCAGCCCGTCGGCGCGCCGCCCGAGGTAGAGATCGTCGCCCGCGATCTGCAGCCGGGTGCGGGCGGGGAGGGCCGGCGCGTCGGCGCTGCCGACCACCAGCAGCACGGCGCGATCCCGCTGCTCGCCGGGCGACAGCGGGGACTGGACCGCCGTCAGCGTCTGTTCGGCGGGGTCGCGCATCCCCCGGAGACTAGCATTAGTCGCAGGCCAGTCGCGCCAGCTCCGGGTCGCTGATGGTGAGGGCGACGCCGTCGCCCAGCTGGCCGCTGGTGTCGGCGCCCCAGCAGCTCACGGTGTGCCC
>DASZVW010000701.1:0-2397 GCA_035546895.1 Polyangia bacterium | reverse complement strand
TCGAGCAGCGCCTTCACCTGGCCCTTGGCCCCAGCGTCGTTGCCGCTCAGGAAGACGGTGTGGTCGCCGCCGCCGACCGCGCGGGGGTCGACCATGACCAGGGCGTTGATGGTGTTGAGCGACTTGACGACCTTGAGGTTGGGGAAGGCCGCCTGGATCCGCTCGGCCAGGCAGCGCTCCTGGCTGGCGAGCACCCGGGGCGGCATCCCCTTGCTGGTGTCGAGCTCGTTGGCCACGTCGACGAGGACCTTGGCGCCAACCTTGTCCGCCCCTGCCAGCTTGAGCGCCTCGACCGACACCGTCCCCGAGGTGGCGTTGATGAGGAGCTCGCCGTGCGCCGCCGCTTCCTGGAAGCTGGCGATCCTGACCGGGCCCTTGGCCCGCCCGTCGACCTTGGCCTTCCACTCGCGCAGGGTGGCCCCGAACATCTTCTTGTCGTCGAGCTTGTTCGGATCGCGGGTCCCCAGCGCCAGGTCGTGCCCCTGCTCGGCCAGCTTCGCGCCCAGCGTCTGCGCCACCACACCCGAGCCGATGATTCCGATCTTCATGTCGTCCTCCTCCGTCCGTGGATGAACCGGCATCCTGACGCGGCCGGACCGGCGCCACAACCGGCAGCGAATGTCACGGTCCTGGCACGCCCAAGCCGCCCCCCACGTTTTGCTCCTGCGATATAGACTGACGTTTGTGGATGTTCGTTTTCTCCGCAGCCTCTGCCGGCGCCTCACGCCGGCCTCGCTGCGCCTCGGGAGCAAGGAGGCGCGGCGCCGCACTTTCATGGTCGGCGCCACCCGCGTGGACGGAAAGCTCCGCCTCACGCTGGGGCCGGTGCCGCACTGTCCGCCCGGCCGGACGCACGCCATCCTCGACTTCTGTGACGGGGGCCACGAGCAGTGGGTCTCCGGGACCCTCACCCCGGCGGACGACGGGGGGGCGGAGCTGATGGTCGACAGCGGTCCGGCGCGGCGCCCGTCCCGGTCGACCCGCCTCGCCCCCACCGCCGACGTCGCCTTCGCCATCTGCGTGGTGGAGGTCGAGGGGGGCGGGCGGCAGT
This sequence comes from Polyangia bacterium, assembly GCA_035546895.1. Taxonomy (GTDB): domain Bacteria; phylum Myxococcota_A; class Polyangia; order Fen-1088; family Fen-1088; genus JADGRB01. The sequence continues at coordinate 1,346 of DASZVW010000701.1, read as the reverse complement.
GCTACCCGATCCTCGACATCGGCGTCCGCGGGTTCCGCCTGGAGAGCAGCGCCCCGCTGGCGGCCGGGACGGTGCTCGGGGGGCTGGTGGTGGTGCTCCGGCGCGAGGTCCTGCGCAGCGGCGAGGGGGTGGTCACCAGCTCCGCCCCGGTCCTCTACCCCGACGGGCGCCTGGTCTACGAGTGCGGCGTCCGCTACCGGAGCGCCCGCGGCCGCGCCGAGCCGCTCGAGGGCGACCGGGTGGAGATCGACGAGCTGGCGCGGGTGCGGGCCATCCTCTGGGCGCTGTGCGACCTCGGGTACGAGGTGACGGTCTCGGGCCCCACCGGCGTGGTCAAGGGGCGGATGCTGCAGCAGGCGGGCGCCGACCGCGGCCGCGTCCCCGAGCTGCGCTGCCGCGTCGACGACGCCGACCGCCTCCCGCTCCGGTCGGGCGCGGTGACGGTCGAGTGCTCGCTGTTCGGCAGCGGCTACCGCTTCTACGCCCGGATCACCGAGCGCCGGGGCGACGTCCTCTCGCTCTCGCCGTCGCCCAAGCTGCGCGAGTGGCACCGGCGCGGCGAGGAGCGGACCCCGCTCGGCCCGGCCAGCGGCGCGCTGGTCAGCTACCGCCACGCGCTCACCGGCGCGCGGCGCGCCCACCCGCTGCTCGACCTCTCCTCGCACGGCTTCTCGTTCCCGCCCGCCGCCAGCGACGAGGAGCTGTGGGCCGGGCTGCCGCTCAAGCAGACCCGCATCCACCTCGGGGGGCGGGCCTTCAAGGCCCCCGAGGTGACGGTCCGCTCCGTCTCGCCGAGCCGGGTGAGCGCCGAGATGCGCCCGCTGCCCGAGCGGGAGGCGGACCTGATGCGCGAGCAGCTCATCGAGCACGGCCCCGACGGCGTGCGCTTCCACGACGGCCGCGACTTCGACGAGCTGGTCCGCTTCCACCGCTCGATGCGCCTGCTCGAGGGGGAGATGGAGGGCAACCTCGCGGCCACCCTGGAGGAGACGCGCCGGACCTGGAGGCGGGCGCACGATCGCGCGGCGGGCCTCATGCGCACGGCGATCGTCCCCTGGCGCGGCGGCATCGGCGCCACGCTCACCGCGGTGCGGGCCTACGAGCGGACCTGGGTCTTCCAGCACAGCGCGGTCGCCTCGGGCGCGGTGCCGGCGGGGGCCGGGCAGCTGCACGGCATCCTCATGCGCCTGTGCGCCCACCGCCGCGACGGCGAGTACATCGCGGGCGCCATCGACACCAGCGCCAGGACCATGCACGGCCTGGTGAGCACCTTCTTCGCTCAGTCGGCCCCCGCGCACCGGGGGGCCATGCGGCTCACGCTGTACGCGGCGCCGGCCGGGCCCGCG
>DASZVW010000700.1:0-2322 GCA_035546895.1 Polyangia bacterium | reverse complement strand
CACCTGCTGGCCTACGCCGAGATGCTGGGGCGCGACCGGGGGCGGTTCGTGGACGCCGAGCGCCGCGCCGGCGAGTCGCCGCTCGGCTCGGGCGCGCTGGCCGGGACCGGGCTGCCGATCGACCGCGCGCACACGGCTGCCGCGCTCGGCTTCGCGGGCGGGCCGACGCACAACAGCCTGGACGCCGTCTCGGACCGGGACTTCGCGGCCGAGATCGCCTTCGCGGCGGCGCTGCTGGCGGTGCACCTCTCGCGCCTCGGCGAGGAGCTGGTCCTCTGGTCGACGACCGAGTTCGGGTTCGTCCGGCTCGGCGAGGGATACTGCTCGGGGAGCTCGCTCATGCCGCAGAAGCGCAACCCGGACATCGGCGAGCTCCTGCGCGGCAAGTCCGGGCGCGCCGTCGGCGACCTGGTCGCGCTCCTCACCATCAGCAAGGGGCTGACGCTGGCCTACAACAAGGATCTGCAAGAGACGCAGGAGCCGCTCTACGACGCCGTCGAGACGGCGCAGCTGTCGCTGGCGGTGCTGCCGGGGCTCATCGCCGGGCTGGAGTTCGACGTCGAGCGGATGCGCGCGGCGGCCGCCGATCCGGCGCTGGGCGCCACCGATCTGGCCGAGGAGCTGGTCCGGCGCGGGATGCCCTTCCGGAGCGCGCACGAGGTGATCGGCCGGCTCGTCCGCCGGGCCGAGGAGCGGCGGGTGCCGCTCCCCCAGCTCGAGGCGGCCGAGCTGCGCGCCGTCGACGCGGCGCTGTCACCGGAGGTGATGCAGGCGCTCGACGCCGCGCGGGCGGTGGCCGCGCGCGCGCTCCCGGGCGGTCCGGCACCGACGATGGTTCAGCGCGAGGTGGCGCGGCTCGAGGACGAGCTGCGCGCGCTGGGCTTCGAACCCTAGCCGTCGCGCTTGTCGCTCTCGGCGCGGTGTTTATCGAATCCGCGAGGAGGGAGACAAGATGGCAAACCTCATCAGGAAGTATCCGAACAACGAACTGGCTCAATCGGGCGCGGCGTGGGATCCGGTGCGCCTCATGCGCGACATGCTCCGCTGGGATCCGTTCCGCGAGATCGAGGCCGTGCTGAGCCCGGCCGACGTGCGCGGCTTCGCGCCCACGTTCGAGGTCACGGAGACCAAGGACGCCTACCTGTTTCGCGCCGACCTGCCGGGCGTCAAGGAGCAGGATCTGGAGATCTCGCTGACCGGTACGCGGCTGGCGATCTCCGGCCACCGCGAGCAGGAGCGCCACGACCAAGGCGACACCTTCTACGCGAGCGAGCGCGCCTACGGCAGCTTCACCCGGTCGTTCACCCTGCCCGAGGGCGTCGACGGCGAGAACGTGACCGCCGACCTGAAGAACGGCGTGCTCACGCTGACGGTGCCCAAGAAGCCGGAGGTCCAGCCGAAGAAGATCGCGGTCGGCGGCGAGAAGGCCGGCGGCGAGAAGGCCAAGGCGTAGCCGCGGATCAGAACCGCGCCCGGATCAGGAACGATCCGGGCGCGAGCCCCATGGCGACGGTCGGCTCGTCCGGGCGGCCGGTGAAGAAGATCGTCGCGCCGCCCGCGATCGCAGCGGCGCCGGCGCCCACCAGGATCCAGCCGGGCGTCTTGGTCTCGTACCTGCTCGAGCCCGTTCGATCACCGTCGATGGCCACCCAGACGGCGCCCCAGGCGGCGGCCGCCGCCCCGGCGGTCGCCAGCGAGACGCCCAGCCACCGGTGCCAGTGTTCGCCGCCCCGTTCGCGTGGCGCGGGCGGAGGCGGCGTCGAGATCGAGATCGACGGGGCGGCCGTCGCCGTCGGCGCGGGCACGTCCGCGGTCGGGGGCGGGACGGCCGGGGGCGGCGGTGAGAGCGGCGTCATGGCGAGCGCCAGCTTGGTGCGCGCGTTCGGCCAGACGACGACGGTCTGCGTGAGCGGCTTGAAGGCCGCCCCGCTGGCGGTGACCGTGGTGGTCCCCTCGGGAAGGAGGAGGGCCGGCACGGTCGGCAGCGTCCCCACCGATTTTCCGCCGACGAAGACCTCGACGCCGGCGGGCCCGCTCACCAGCAGCTCGCCGACGTGCTGCCGGCAGACGCCGAGCGCCTCGTCGAGGAAGGCGCGGTTCTTGTGGACCCAGGCGTCGTCTGGGTTCGACAGCGACATCGAGAGGTGGGTTTCGCCGTCGACCCAACGCTGGAGCGAGGTCTCGACGAGCCCCATCTGTCCGAACGTGCGCGCCGACGGCGCCATAGCGTGCGCGCGCTTGAACAGCTCCAGCGCCTCCTCCGGCTTGCCGGCGCGGCGGAGGCTCAACCCCTGCTCGATCAGCGCCTCGGGCCCGGCGTCC
>DASZVW010000699.1:0-2109 GCA_035546895.1 Polyangia bacterium | reverse complement strand
GGCGCCGCCGGTGCCGGTGCCGGGCGCGCCGCCGGTCGCCGCGCCGCCGGTCCCCGTCCCGCCCCCCTGCTGGGACGAACAGGCCAACAGGAACAGGCAGGCCGGAAGGAGGGGCGAGGTGAGGGTCCGTCGCGGTCGCATGGGCTCGACGGAGATATGGCGCCCGGTTCGACGAACCTTCTACAAAGGGCCGTTCGCGCGCGGGCGCCCGCCTCTCATTTGTGGCGTGCGGCTTCGGTATTGCGAGGTCGGCGGCGCCGCGGCCCTCGATCGCGGACGCGCGGCGAGCGTCAACGCAGCTGTGTCCGGATCGCGGCGCCGGCCTTGACGGTCCTGGTGACCGGGGTCTTCTCGGCGATCTCCGCCAGCCGGGCGCGCTGCTCGTCGGTCAGCGGCGCGCCGAAGCTCACCTGGCGCTCGATGTGATCGCTCCCGTCGGCCGCCTTCTCGTGGGTGAGCGCGACGTGGATGTCGCCCAGCGCCCAGCCCTTCCGGTCGGCGTACATGCGGAGGGTGATCGAGGTGCAGGCGCCGAGCGCGGCCAGCAGCAGGCCGTACGGGCTCGGTCCGGTGTCGGATCCGCCGTGCGCGACGGCTTCGTCCGCGGTCAGCGCGTGGCCGCCGGACGCGATCGTCTGGGCGTACCCGGCGGCGCTGTCGAGGGTGGTGGTGGCGATGATCGGCATCGGTCGCCCATCCTAGTCGGCGCGGCCGCCGGTGGCCACCGTCAGGGGCTGATGGCCAGGCCCTCGATGAGGCGCCGGGTGGCCTGGATGCGCATCACCATCCCCAGCGCCAGCGCGCTGACCAGGAGCACGCCCGCGATGCCGTAGAGGGCCAGCTCGCTCCCCCCCCGATCGGCGATCCACCCGAACGCCAGCATCCCGGCGGTGACCGCGGCCATGTTCGCGCTGTTGAAGGTGGTGAGGACCCGCGCGCGCAGCGGGGTGGGGGTGCACCCCTCGACCACCGAGATGATCACCGGGCTGAAGGCGGCGGTGCTCCACCCGATGAGGACCATCAGGGCGCCGGCCGCCAGCTTGACCTTCGCGAAGCCGAGCGCCGCGATGGAGAGGCCGCCCAGCACCGGCGCCAGCAGCGCGATGCGCAGCATCTTGGAGACCGGCCCGGTCCGCACCATGGTCATGGAAGCGGTGGCCAGCAGCATCCCCACGCCGAACGCCGACCACAGGAACCCCAGCCAGACCGAGCCCGCGTCGAGGTCGGTCACGAACCCCGGAAGCATGAACACGAAGGCGCTGGCCCCCAGGTTCTGGAAGCCGGCCACCAGCGTGAGGACCAGGATCCCGGTCCGCTCGCGAAACAGGAAGGCCACCCCCGCCCGCAGCTCGACGGCCAGCTCGCGCACCGCCAGCAGCGTGCGGGCCGGGACCCCGGTCTCGGGGAGGCGGATGAAGGCGACGCAGGCCGCGAAGACCACGAAGCTGGCGGCGTCGACGTAGAGCACGCGCGCGATCCCGAACAGCGAGATCCCCAGCCCCGCCACCGCCGGGCCCAGCAGCATGCCGACCGTGGAGGTCCCCTGGATGAGCGCGTTCGCCCCGGTGAGATCGGCCGCCGGCACCAGCAGCGGGACCGCGGTCGACAGCGCGGGGCCGGCCGCCGCCCCCACCACGGCGATCGCCAGCACGATGAGGTAGAGCAGGTTCAAGGAGAGGAGGTGCGCCGCCTGGAGGAGCGGGATCACCGTGACCAGCGCCCCCCGCACCAGGCTGATGACCACCAGCGCCGGCTTCTTGCGCAGCCGATCGAGGTAGACGCCGATGAGCGGCCCCAGGATCAGCGGCGGCAGCGTCTGCACCACCCCCACCAGCGACATCCGCAGCGTGGAGCCGCTGGTCTGGTAGGCGAACCAGAGCAGCGCCACGCGGTTCAGGCTGTCGCCGATCTGGGAGATCGCCTCGCCCAGCCAGAGCAGCCCGAAGTCGCGCGTGACGAGCAGCCGCAGCGACGCCCGCGCCGCGCGCCTCCCCCGACTGCTCATCGGGGTCCCGGGATCGCGAGGCGGTTCATCGGCGGCACGACGGGCGGCCCCCCTATCGGTAAGGCGCCGCCCGCGTGCGGCAAGCCGGGGGCGCCCCGCAGTCG
>DASZVW010000698.1:0-2985 GCA_035546895.1 Polyangia bacterium | reverse complement strand
GCCCGCCAACCCTCGGCCGTCGTCTCACGGCCGGGCGCGAACGCCGGTGAGGACCGCTCGTCGCCGGGCGCGAACGCCCCTCCGCGCGTCACGGCGCGCAGCTCGGCGCCGTCGGCGCCGGTGAAGGTCCAGATCCCGACCGCCTGCCCGCGCGCGAACGCGCCGCGCTCCTCGCGGATGGCGGGATCGGCGTAGGGGCTCGCCCCCGGCGCGAACCGGCGCCGGAACGCCCCCTCGCGCGCGCCGTCGCGCGCGAGCTCGCACGATTCGGCGAGCCGCCCGTCGCCGTCGAAGGTGCGCGTCACCCGCGGGACCCCCTGCTCGAGCTCCGTCTCCGCTTGCAGCACGCCGGCCTCGCTCCAGAACTGCCGCCGGTCGGGGCGGAAGCGCGACCAGCGCGCGCCGGTCTCGTCGTAGTCGGCGTCGTCGGGGACGCCCGCCGGGCGCGGCGGATAGGGCTGCCCGCTGGAGAGGATCGGCCGCCCGTCCGAATCGAAGAAGATCTCCTGCACCATCGCGCCGCCTTCGTAGCGGGTGTCGAGCCGGACCGCCGCCGCCGGCACGCAGCACGCCCGCAGCGGCTCGGCCCCCGCCCCTTCACCGCTGTAGGCGGAGACGATCCCTTCTATCTTCCCGGCCGCGAACCGCCCCTCGCGCGCCAACCGCCCGTCGGGGTGGAAGATGGCGAACGGCCCCTCCTGGACGCCGCCCACGAACCGGCAGCGCGACTGCAGGCTGCCGTCGCGCCGGTAGAACAGACATTCCCCGTCGCGCGCGCCCTGCGCGTTCCGCTGGGAGACCTCCCAGCCGCCGACGTCGGGGTTCCAGAAGCCGCCCTCGGGGACCCCCGCCGGCCGCTCCGGTGCGGCCACAGCCACGGCTGGGGCCCAGGATAGCGCGAAAGCGGACCTTAGTTGCTAATTGCCGCTCATCCGCGAGAAGGCCCAGAACAGCGTGCCCGACAGCAGGATCGAGACCGGCAGCGTGAGCACCCAGGCCATCAGCAGGTTGCGGACCGTCCCCCACTGCAGGCCGGTCTTGTTGGCGGCCATCGTCCCGGCGACGCCCGACGAGAGGACGTGGGTGGTGCTGACCGGCAGGCCGAAGGCGTCGGCGGCGCCGATGGTGGCCATCGCGGTCAGCTCGGCGGCGGCGCCCTGCGCGTACGTCAGGTGGTCCTTGCCGATCTTCTCGCCGACGGTGACGACGATCCGCTTCCAGCCGATCATCGTCCCCAGGCCGAGCGCGATGGCCACCGCCACCTTGACCCAGGTGGGGATGAACTTGGTCGACTTGTCGAGGTGCTTCCGGTAGTTCTTCAGCACGTCGGCGTCGGCGGGGGCGATGGTCGGCTGATGCGTCTTGTCCATCAGGCGCAACGCCTCGCCGAGCAGGTACATGTCGTTGCGGAAGTTGCGCGTCTTGCCGGCGGGGACGTTGCGCAGCTCCTTGTAGACGGCCATGTCGTGCCCCACGGCGGCGACCAGCTTCTGCATGCCGGGGAGGGTCGCCGGCTCGATCTGGCGGCTGCGCACGTAGGCGGTCACCTCGTCGCGCCCGTCGCCCGCGACGGCGACGTGGGCGTCGGCGTAGTGGCCGAGGGTGTCGGCGGTCAGCGCCGAGACGGCGATGAAGTCCTGCGACTCCTTGGCCGACACCGCGTGGTTGAGCGCGTAGGCGGTGGGGACGGTGCCGATCAGGATCAGCATGATGAGCCCCATCCCCTTCTGGCCGTCGTTGGAGCCGTGCGCGAAGCTGACGCCGGTGCAGGTGAGGAGCAGCAGGCAGCGGATCCAGAACGGCGGCGGCGCCTCGCCGACCGGCGCCGCGTAGAGCGCCTTGTTCTTGACGACCATCCGCAACGTGACCAGCAGCAGGCCGGCAGCGGCGAACCCGACCAGCGGCGAGACCAGCAGCGACTTGCCGATGTTGGACGCCTGGTGCCAGTCGACGCCGCTGGTGGCGGTGTTGGCGCGCATCAGCTGGTTGGCCAGCCCCACGCCGATGACCGAGCCGATGAGGGTGTGCGAGCTCGACGACGGCAGGCCGAAGTACCAGGTGCCGAGGTTCCAGATGATCGCCGCCGTCAGCAGCGCGAACACCATGGCGACCCCGGCGCCGCCGCCCACCTGCAGGATCAGCTCGACCGGGAGCAGCGAGATGATCCCGAACGCCACGCCGCCCGTCGACACCAGCACGCCGATGAAGTTCCACATCCCCGACCAGACCACCGCGATCTGCGGGCTGAGCGAGTGGGTGTAGATGACGGTGGCGACGGCGTTGGCGGTGTCGTGGAACCCGTTGACGAACTCGAATCCGAGCGCCACCAGCAGCGCGACCCCCAGCAGGATGAACGGCATCGCCGAGGTCGGGTGCACGTCGGCGAGATCGGTGAAGAGCTGCGAGCCGGCGTAGCCGAGCCCCACCACGAGGGCGATGGAGAAGACGGCCATGCCGATCTTCCCCGGCCCGGCCTTCAGCTTGGCGTGGACGGCGTGGGTCGGGCTGGGTTGTTCGAGCGCGGCGGCTTCGGTGGTCATCGGGTGCGCACCATACCCGCGGGCGCGTGCCGTCCTGGCGACCGTCCGGTGACGATTTCGCAACGGCGCCGAAGGCCCCGCGCCGACTCAGATTTCTGAGGATGTCGGCAGCCGCGGTCGCTGCGCGCGCCGGAAAATGCCGCCGACGCGGCGGCGCCGTATTGGCGTAGAGTTTGCTCGACTTGCCGCCATGATCGCCGGGGGCCCACGTTCGCTGCCGATCGCGCCTCGCCCGGGGCCGGCCCTGCGCCACCTGCCGCTGGCCCCCGAGGCGCGCGCCGTCGATCGGCACTGGCGCCCGATCTACGCGGTCTGGGAGCTGACGCTCAAGTGCGACCTCGCCTGCGGCCACTGCGGCTCGCGCGCGGGGCGGACGCGCCCCGACGAGCTCGACACCGCCGCCTGCCTCGACCTGGTGGCGCAGATGAAGGCGCTCGGCGTGCTG
>DASZVW010000697.1:0-5764 GCA_035546895.1 Polyangia bacterium | reverse complement strand
CATCCTGCGCGACTACGTGGCCTACGTGGCCGACAACATCGCGCTGGGGCCGCGGCGGTTCAAGGTGGTGGTCGACGGCGGCAACGGCACCGGCGGCCTGTCGGCGCTCCCGATCTTGAAGGCGCTGGGGGTCGACGCGGAGGGGATCTACTGCGAGCCCGACGGGCGGTTCCCCAACCACCACCCCGACCCCACCGTCCCCGAGAACCTGCAGGCGCTCATCGCGCGCGTGAAGGCCACCGGCGCCGAGCTGGGGATCGCGCTCGACGGCGACGCCGACCGGATCGGCGCCGTCGACGGCCAGGGGCGGATCCTGTGGGGCGACCAGCTGGTGATGCTGTTCGGGCGGGAGATCCTCAAGAAGCAGCCCGGCGCCACCTTCGTCAGCGAGGTGAAGTGCAGCCAGGCGCTCTACGACCACCTGACCGCGCTGGGCGGGCGGCCGATCATGTGGAAGGTCGGCCACTCGCTCATCAAGGCCAAGATGAAAGAAGAGAAGGCGGCGCTGGCGGGCGAGATGTCCGGGCACATGTTCTTCGCCGACCGCTGGTTCGGCTTCGACGACGCGGTCTACGCGGGGATGCGCCTCGTCGAGCAGCTCACCCATGGGAAGCAGACGCTGGCCGAGCTGTACGAGACGCTGCCGGTGCTCCACAACACCCCCGAGATCCGCATGCCCTGCCCCGACGACCTGAAGTTCGAGGTGGTGCGGCGGGCGATCGCCTGGTTCCGCGAGCGCTACGCGGTGGTCGACGTCGACGGCGCGCGCGTCCTGTTCAAGGACGGCGCGCGCAACGCCGGCTGGGGCCTGGTGCGGGCCTCGAACACCGGGCCGGTGCTGGTCATGCGCTTCGAGGCCGACGGGCCCCGGCGCCTCGCCGAGATCCGGGCGCTGATGGAGGAGCGCCTGCGTCAGATCATCGCCGAGGTCGGCGCCGGCACCTGAACCGTTGGTGATCGGGCGCACCGCGCGCCCCTTTACCCGCGGCGCGGCGGCTTTAGCTTGGCTAAAGCATGAGTCGCCGGGTCGGATTCTTGGTGGGGCTGGTGGCCGCGATCGGGATCGGCGGCGGCTGGGTGGCGTTCGGGGCCCGCTTTCGCGAGCACAAGTCGGCCTTTCACCTGGAGAAGGCGCGCGTCGAGCGCGGCGACGTCGTCGGGCGCGTCACCGCCACCGGCGCGCTGTCGGCGCTGGTGACCGTGCAGGTCGGCAGCCAGGTCTCGGGGCGGATCGCCCACCTCTACGCCGACTTCGGCTCGCGCGTCCGGCGCGGGGAGGTGATCGCGCGGCTCGACCCGCAGCTGTTCGAGGCGGCCGCCGAGCAGGCGCGCGCCAACCGCGACGCCGCCGCCGGCGCGCTGCGGGAGGCGATCACCAAGGCGGAGAACGCCAAGAAGCAGCTGGCGCGCGCCGAGGAGCTGCGGTCGAAGAACCTGATCGCCGCCGCCGACTTCGACGCCGCCAGCCTGCAGGCGTCGTCGACGGAGGCCGCGGTGGAGACGGCGCGCGGCGACCTCGAGCAGGCGCGCGCCAACACCCACCAGGCCGAGGTGAACCTCGGCTACACGACGATCGTCTCGCCGATCAACGGGGTGGTCATCTCGCGCAACGTCGACGTGGGGCAGACGGTGGCCGCCTCGCTGCAGGCGCCGACGCTCTACACGATCGCCGAGGATCTGGGGAAGATGCAGGTCCACGCGGCGGTCAGCGAGGCCGACGTGGGGCGCCTCTCACCCGAGATGCCGGCCAGCTTCGTGGTCGACGCCTACCCCGACGAGCGGTTCCACGGCGTGATCCGGCAGATCCGCGACGCGCCGCAGACGCTGCAGAACGTGGTCACCTACGACGCGGTCATCGACGTCGACAACCCCGACCACCGGCTCAAGCCGGGGATGACCGCCAACGTCACCTTCGTCTACGCCGAGCGCAAGGGGGTGCTGCGGATCCCCAGCGCCGCGCTCCGCTTCCTGCCGCCGCCCGCGCTCCTGGCCGAGCAGGGGCTGGCGCCGCCGGTGAAGAAGAAGCACGGCAAGGACAAGCTCAAGCTGCAGGCGCCGTTCGCCGGGCAGACGCCGGCGCGGCAGGTGGTGCTGGCGGAGGCCGGCGCGGCCGACGGCGGCGGCATCGACGAGGCGCCGCAGCGGACGGTGTGGGCGCTGCGCAACGACCGCCTGGTGTCGGTGCCGATCCGGGTCGGCGTGGCCGACGGCAGCAAGGTCGAGGTGAAGAGCGGCGCGCTCGCCGAAGGGGACCTGGTGGTCACCGACGCGCTCGACAGGGAGGCGCGCGCCGAGGCCAAGGCGAAGGGCAAGGGCGGGCTGTTCTGATGGCGGGAGGGCCGGGCGCGCCGCCGCTGGTGGAGATCGCCGAGGTCACCAAGACCTACCGGATGGGCGACGTCGACGTGCACGCGCTGCGCGGGGTGAGCCTGCAGATCGCCGAGGGGGAGTTCGTGGCCGTCATGGGGGCCTCGGGGTCCGGCAAGTCGACGCTGATGAACATCCTGGGCTGCCTCGACCGGCCCAGCACGGGCGGCTACTGGCTCGACGGCGCCGAGGTCTCGGCGCTCGACGCCGACGCGCTGGCGGAGACGCGCAGCGGGACGCTGGGGTTCGTGTTCCAGAGCTTCAACCTGCTGGCCCGCACGACGGCGCTGGAGAACGTCGAGCTGCCGCTGGTCTACACCGGGCTGCGGCCGGCCGAGCGGCGGGCGCGGGCGCGGGCGGCGCTCGAGCGGGTGGGCCTGGGCGCGCGGCTCGGCCACCACCCGAGCCAGCTCTCGGGCGGGCAGCAGCAGCGGGTGGCGATCGCGCGCGCGCTGGTCAACCGGCCCCGCCTCATCCTGGCCGACGAGCCGACCGGCAACCTCGACTCGCGGGCCAGCCTGGAGATGATGGCGCTGCTCCAGCAACTGAACGACGAAGGGATGACCATCGCGCTCGTCACCCACGAGCCGGACATCGCCGCCCACGCGCGCCGGGTGATCGTGGTGCGCGACGGGCTCATCGAGCAGGACCGGCTCACCGAGGCGCTGCGGGCCGCGCCCCCGCCGGCGGTCGAGCGGGCGGCCGCGCCATGAAAGGCCGGCCGAGCAGCGGCGGGATGCGGGCGGGCGACGTGATCCGCGTCGCCGGGCGGGCGATCCTGCGCAACAAGCTCCGCTCCTTTCTCACCGCGCTGGGGATCATCATCGGCGTGGCGGCGGTGATCGCCATGGTGGCCATCGGCGAGGGGGCGCGCGCCCGCGTCGAGCAGGCCTTCGCCTCCATGGGGACCAACGTCCTCATCGTCTCCTCGGGGGCCAAGACGGCCAGCGGCGCCAAGGCCGGCGCGGGGACGCTGCCGACGCTGACCTGGGGCGACCTCGCCGCCATCAAGACCGAGGTGCCGCACGTCCGGTACGTCGCCCCCCGCATCCACACCACCGGCCAGGTGGTCAACGAGGACCGCAACTGGCTGACCGTCGTCGACGGCACCACGCCCGAGTTCTTCCAGATCCGCAACTGGCCGATGCGACTCGGCCCCGGGATCGCGCCCGAGCAGAGCGACGCCGGCGCCAAGGTGGTGGTGCTGGGCCAGACCGTCGCCGAGCGGCTGTTCGGCGCCAGCTCGGACCCCACCGGCCAGACGGTGCGGATCCAGAACGTCCCCTTCCAGGTGGTGGGCGTCGCCGGCCGCAAGGGGCAGTCGCCCGGCGGCAGCGACTACGACGACGTGGTGTTCATCCCGGTGCGCGCCTTCCTCACCAAGATCCAGGGGAGCCTGCAGCAGTTCATCCCGGGGACGATCATGATCGAGGTCGACTCCGACGACCTGACCACCACCATCGCCGACAAGGTGGCGGCGCTGCTGCGCGACCGGCACGCCATCCCGCTCGGCGGCGAGGACGACTTCTCGATCAAGAACCTGACCGAGACCGCCTCGCGCAAGGAGGAGAGCACGCAGGCGCTCACCATGCTGCTGGCCAGCATCGCGGCGGTGTCGCTGCTGGTGGGGGGGATCGGGATCATGAACATCATGCTGGTCAGCGTCACCGAGCGGACGCGCGAGATCGGCGTGCGGATGGCGGTGGGCGCCAAGCGGCGCCACATCCTGCTGCAGTTCCTGGCCGAGGCGCTCACGCTGTCGTCCGCGGGCGGCCTGTGCGGCGTGGCGTTGGGCCTGGTGGCCGCGCAGCGGCTGGCGGTGCGGTTCGGCTGGCCGATGCTGATCCGCCCCGAGGTCATCGCGCTGGCGGTCGGCTTCTCCGCCGCCGTCGGCGTCGGCTTCGGCCTCTACCCGGCGCGCAAGGCCTCGCGCCTCGATCCGATCCTGGCGTTGCGGTACGAATGACCCTCCCCGTCGTCTCCCTGCTGCTCGTCCTCAGCGCCCGGACGGTGACGCTCGAGGACGCCGAGCGCGCCGCGGCCGCCCAGCGCCCCGACATCCGGCTGGCCGACGCCAACGCCGCCGCCGGCGTCGCCCGCGACGAGCAGGCGCGCGCGCCCCTCCTGCCGCAGGTGAAGATCCAGAGCCTGTACGAGCGGACCACCGGCAACCGCCCGCAGAAGCCGGGGCGGACCAACAACTACGGCACCGCCTTCGACACCTTCAACTGGTTCGACAGCGAGGTCGACGCCACTCAGATGATCTGGGACTTCGGGCAGACGCCCAACCGCTGGCGCGCCGCCCGCGTGCGCGCGGTGGCGCTCAACGACAGCGCGCGCGCCGCGCGGCTGCAGGCGATCGCCGACGTGCGGACCGCCTACTTCCGGGCCATCGCCGGCAAGTCGCTGGTCGGCGTGGCCCGGCAGACGCTGGCCAACCGGCAGCGCCACCTGGAGCAGATCCGGGGGTTCGTCCACGCCGGCACCCGCCCCGACATCGACCTCGCGCAGGCGGTGGCCGACGAGGCGAACGCGCGCGTCCAGGTCATCCGCGCCGAGAACGGCTACGCGATCGCGCGCGCCCAGCTGAACCAGGCGATGGGGATCACCGGCGACACCGACTACGAGGTGGCCGACGAGAGCTTCCCGCCGCAGCCGGGCGAGGGGGCGGGGATCGGGCCGCTCATCGACGAGGCGATCCACGCCCGCCCCGACCTGGCGGCGATGGACGCCCAGATCCGGGCGCAGGAGCTGACCCGGAAGGCCACCCGCGACGGCTACTGGCCGACGCTGAACCTGATCGCGGGCGCCGAGAGCGAGGGGCAGTCGTTCCACAAGTCGGTCACGCTCGACAACTTCGGCCAGGTCTCCCCCTACGGCGGGATGGCCTGGAACCTGTGGGGCGGCGTCCAGCTCACCTGGCCCATCTTCCAGGGCTTCCTGACCCGCGGCCAGGTGCGCGAGGCGGACGCGGTGCTCGACGGGCTGCGGGCGCAGCACGACGCGCTGGTGCAGCAGGTCTGGGTGGCGGTCGAGCAGGCGGCGCTCGGCGTGCGCGGGGCGCGCGAGGCGCTGGCGGCGGCGGGGCAGGCGCTGGCGGGGGCGCAGGCGCGGCTCAAGATGGCGGACGGGCGGTACGCGGCGGGGGTGGGGAGCATCATCGAGCTCTCCGACGCCGAGCTCGCCGCGACGCTGGCGGGCGCGCAAGAAGTCGGCGCCGTGTACGACCTGGCCACGGCGCGCGCGGCGCTCTGCCTGGCGCTCGGACGCAGCTGACGGCCGTCGCGGCCCACGCCGCGCCTCGGGCTTGCTTGCGTGGCTCCGCTCCGCATTGCTCTTCGGCGGGGGCGAGGGGGAGGGGTATTCGGTCGGCCTGCGCACCCGAGGGGTTGGAATC
>DASZVW010000696.1:0-4962 GCA_035546895.1 Polyangia bacterium | reverse complement strand
AGATCGGCGTGCACGATCAGATCGACGTCGGGCAGGTCGAGCCCGCGCGCCGCCACGTTGGTCGCCACCAGGATCCGCACCTCGCCGCGCCGGAGCTGGGCGAGCGCGCGATCCCGCTCCGCCTGCGCCCGCTCGCCCGAGATCGCCGTCGCCGCGAAGCCCCGCGCGATCAGCGCCGCGTGCAGCCCGGCCACCCCCTCGCGGGTGGTGCAGAAGACGATCGCCCGCGGGCTGTCGGACGCCCGCAGCACGTTGACCACCGCCGCCAGCCGATCGGCCGGCGCCACCAGGTGCGCGACGTAGGTGATGTCCTCGTGCGCCTCGGCCCGGGTCGGCCCGCCCTCCGCTCGACGGGGATCGATGGGGACGGCGTCGCGCTGAAAGCGCCGCGCCATCGCCCGGATCTCCGGCGGCAGCGTCGCCGACAGCAGCAGCGTCCGCCGCTCGACGGGCGCGGCCTCGAGGATCGTCTCCAGGTCCTCGCGGAAGCCGAGGTCGAGCATCTCGTCCGCCTCGTCGAGGACCACCACCCGCAGCGCGCCCAGCGGCAACCGCTGGCGCCGCAGCAGATCGACGAGCCGCCCCGGCGTGCCGATCACCACGTCGAGGCCGCGCTCGAGCGCCCGCAGATCGCCCCCCACCGGCGTCCCGCCGGTGAAGGAGGCCAGGCGCAGCCCGGTCCCCGCCAGCAACCAGCCGAGCTCGCCGCGGACCTGCGTCGCCAGCTCCCGCGTCGGCACGATCACCAGCGCGGCCGGCGCCGCCGCCGGAGCGGGCGCGGCGAGCAGCGTCTGGGCCAGCGCCGCGCCGAAGGCGACCGTCTTCCCCGACCCGGTCTGCGAGGAGACCAGCAGATCGCGGCCGGCCACCGCCGGATCGAGCACCGCCGCCTGCACGCCGGTGGGGGTCTCATAGCCGCGGGCGGCCAGGGCGGCGGCCAGCGGCGCCGGCAACGGCAGTTCGTCGAACGTCATGGGCCGCGATGTCTACCGCACTTTTCGCCCGCCGCGCGCGCCGTCGACGGGCGCCCGACCGCTCTCGCTCAGCCGGCGAACCCGTGCCCGCGGCGGCGCTCGTACGCCCGCAGGTAGAGATCCCGATAGGCCACCGCCGCGCGGTCCCAGGAGAAGTCCTGGGCCATGGCGCGCGACCGCATGGTCTGGATGTGGTCGGGGCGGTCGAACCAGGTCGAGACCGCCCAGCCGATGGTGTTGGCCAGCGCCTCGGGGTTGAGGTCCTGGAACATGAAGCCGGTGCCGTTTCCGGTCGCCTGGTCGTAGCTTTGGACGGTGTCGACCAGGCCGCCGGTGGCGCGCACGATCGGCAGCGTGCCGTAGCGGAGGCTGTACATCTGGTTGAGGCCGCAGGGCTCGAACCGCGACGGCATCAGGAAGAAGTCGGCGCCGGCCTCGATCCGGTGCGCGCGGCCGTTGTCGAACTTCAGCCAGGCGCGGAACCTGTCGCCGCGGTGGGCGTCGGCCCAGGCGAAAAATCGTTCGGCGTCGGGATCGCCCGTCCCCAGCAGCACCAGCTGCACGTCCCACCCCAGCACCCGATCGAGCGCGTGCGCCAGCACGTCGAACCCTTTTTGCGACGTCAGCCGGCCGACCACCCCGAACAGCGGCACGTCGGGGCGCACCGCGAAGCCGGCCTCCTTCTGCAGGGCCGCCTTGCAGGCCGCCTTGCCGGCCATCGTCCCGGCGTCGAACTTCGCCGGCAGGTGGCGGTCGGTGGCCGGGTTCCACTCGCCGGTGTCGATGCCGTTGAGGATGCCGACCAGATCGCCGTCGCGGGCGGACAGCACGCCGTCCAGGCCGTTGCCGTAGTCGCCGGTCTGGATCTCGCGCGCGTACGTGGGGCTGACCGTGGAGAGGAGCGTGCTGTGGTAGAGCGCCCCCTTGGTCAGGTTCATGGCCCCGAAGTGCTCCAGCTCGCCGGGGTGGTAGTGCTCGCGCCCGAGGCCGGTGATGAACATCCCGCCGCCGTCGAACACCCCCTGGTAGGCCAGGTTGTGGATCGAGTAGATGGTCGCCGACGCGTGCAGCGGCTGCATCCACTCGACGGTGTTGATGTAGACCGGCACCAGCGCGGTCTGCCAGTCGTTGCAGTGGATGACGTCGGGGATGAAGCCGAGCGCCTTGCACAGCTCCAGCGACCCGCGCGAGAGGAAGGTGAACCGCTCGAGGTTGTCGGGGTAGCCGTCGGCGGGCGGGCCGTAGAGGTACGGGCGGTCGAAGTAGCGGTTGAACTCCAGGCAGTAGATCGGCACCTCGCTGTCGGGGAGCTTCCCCTGGCGCACGCGCGCGCGCGCCGCGCCCCACCACATCGGCACCGAGAGCATGCCGTCGAGGATCTCCAGCTCGTTCCAGGGCATGCCGGCATAGAGCGGCATCGCCACCCGGACGTCGATCCCCAGCTTGTGCAGCGCCTTGGGCAGCGCGCCCGCGACGTCGGCCAGCCCGCCGGTCTTGGCGAAGGGCGCGCACTCGGAAGCGACGAACAGGACCTTGAGAATGGCGGCGAGACCCGGACCAGCGCGTCAGCTGGCGTAGATATGGTAGTCGATCTGCGGGAAAATGTTGTTGCGCGTTTCGACGTCCGCCAGCCAGCGCTCGTTCACCTTCGCCGCGCGCAGGTCGTCGTAGAGCTTGTTGAACTGCAGGATGTGCTGGTTGATCCGCTTGGTGGCGTAGGGGACGGTGGTCCCGGTCCGCATGATGAACGTCCAGTCGGAGGACTGCGCCAGCATCAGCTCGCGCGCCGCCTGGTTGAGCGCGCGGGTGGTCAGCGCGTCGGCGCTCGGGTGCCGCCGCGCCAGCTCGATCATCCGCTCGCCCGCCACGTGCAGGTGGCGGTAGGTCCAGGCGTTGGTCTCGTTGATCCAGTAGTCGCTATAGCCCTTGAAACCCCACGACGACGCGCACGGCGTCGCCACCTGGTTGGTGTCGTGGCGATCGAGGTAGTCGCCCGGCGTGATGGTCTCGACGTCGTGCTGGTCGAAGTGGAGCTGCCGGAACACGTCGCCCAGGAACATAGGCCCCTCGTACCACCAGTGGCCGTACAGCTCGGCGTCGTAGGGGCTGACGATGATGGGCGGCCGGTTCATCTGCCCGCGCAGCCGGTTCACCTGCTTCTCGCGGTTGCCGCGGAAGTGCGAGGCGTGCAGGCCCACCTTGCCGCGCGCGATGTCCGGGTCGTAGACCCACTTGTCGTGGAGCTGGTTGTGGGTGATGGCGTGGTACTTGATGCCGGTGTACATCCGGTGCCCCTCCGGGTGGATGTACGGCTTGATGTACTCGAGCGGCAGGTCGAAGCCGATGTCGCGGTAGAAGTCGCGGTAGTGCTTGTCGCCGGGGTAGCCCTCCTGGGCGCTCCAGACCTGCTCCGACGACTCGATGTCGCGGCCGAAGGCCGCCACGCCGCTCGGGCAGTAGAGCGGCGCGTAGACGCCGTACTGCGGGCGCCGGTCGGCGAACAGGATCCCGTGCGTGTCGACGAAGAAGTAGCGGACCGCCGCCTCGCGCAGGAGCTCGTCGACGCCGGGGACGTAGCCGCACTCGCCCAGCCACATGCCGCGCGGCCGGCCGCCGAAGTGGCGCTCGTAGAGATCGGCGGCCACGTGGATCTGGGCGCGGATGTTGGCCCAGTTGCGGTCCATGGCCGGGAAGAAGGCGTGCGTGGCCGTCGAGGTGATCACCTCCACCCGTCCGGCCTCTTGCAGGTGGCGAAAAGCGCGCACCAGGTCGCCGCCGTGGCAGCGCCAGGTGTGGCGCAGCGAGCGGAAGCGGTCGGCGTACATGTACGCCAGCCGCTGGTAGTGCCGTTCGGGGCGGGTGCGGTCGATCTCCTTCTCGGCCAGCTCGATCAGCTTGTCGAGGTGCTGCGCGTAGCGGACCTTGAGCAGGTCGTCGGTCAGCATCGTGATGAGCGGCGCCGACAGCGAGACCGTGCAGCGGAAGGGGACGTGATCGGCGACCAGCCCCTCGAACGTCTGCAGGAGCGGCAGGTAGGTCCCGGTGATCGCCTCGTAGAGCCACTGCTCCTCCATCACCGTCGGGTCCTCCGGGTGACGGACGAACGGCAGGTGGGCGTGCAGCACCAGCGCGAAGTAACCGTTGGCCATGGCTACTCCCCGGCCTTGGGAGAGGGATAGGGCGACGGCGCCGCGGGGGCCTGGCTGCTGCCGGCCATCAACTTCTCGCTGGCGCCCGCGTACGACAGCTCGCTCGAGCCGCCGAGCCCGCGCTCGCTGGCGCCGGCCATGATCTTCTCGCTGGCGCCCGCGTAGCTGTATTCGCTGGCCCCGCGCAGGAGGCGCTCGCTGGCGCCGGCGTACATCCGCTCGCTGGCGCCGCGCATCCGCCGCTCGCTGGCGCCGGCGTACATCCGCTCGCTGGCGCCGCCGAGGCGGGTCTCGCTGGCGCCGATCATCCACAGCTCGCTGGCGCCGCCCAGCAGGAGCTCGCTCGAGCCCAGCCAGGCGCGCTCGCTGGCCCCCAGCGACATCCACTCGCTGCTCCCGGGGGCGAGCTGCCCGGTCATCTCGGCCAGGCGCTCGAACCCGCCCGAGACCGACACCTGGCGCCGGTACTGCCAGGTGCCGAGCACGCGCCGCTCGGCCCGCGCCCCCAGGCCGCGGATGACCACCTGCCAGGGGCCGTAGACGACGTGCACGCGGCCATTCTCGGTGCGCACCGAGATCTCGCCGCTGTCGTACAGCTCGACGACCGACGACGGCACCTCGACCGGGTAGGTGAAGGGCCCCGACTCCCACTCGCTGCGCACCAGCGGCCCCACCCACTCGGTCCGCTGCAGCTCGCCGGTCCACTCGCCGCCGCTCCGCTCCTGCCACTCCCAGCGCCGGCCGAACACCCGGTTGCCGCCCGGGGTGGGGAAGCCGCCGAAGTGGTGCGTCCAGTCTTCCCAGCCAGCCGGGGCCTGCCCGTCGCCGGGCGCGCCGCC
>DASZVW010000695.1:0-1743 GCA_035546895.1 Polyangia bacterium | reverse complement strand
CGCGGGCCAGCGGCTGCAGCTCGTCGAGGTTCGAGATCCGCGGGAAGGCGACCACGGCGACGCGGAGCGCGGGGCCGGCGCCGCCGTCGGCCGGTGGCGCCTCCGCGGCGTCCTCGAACCAGCCGTCCTCTTCGGGGAGCCCGTGCTCGCGCCACATCGGCAGCACCGCCAGCGTGGGGACGCCGGTCAGGCGCTGCAGCTCCTCGGGCCCGGGCGCCAGCAGCCCGGCGTCGCCGCGGAAGCGGTTGAGCACGAAGCCGCGCACCAGCGCCCGGTCGTCGGGCGCCAGCAGCTGGTGCGTCCCGTAGAGGTGCGCGAAGGCGCCGCCGCGGTCGATGTCGGCGACCAGGAGGCAGGCCGCCCCGGCCTCGCGCGCGGTCCGCATGTTCACGTAGTCGGCGTCGGCGAGGTTGATCTCGGCGGGCGAGCCGGCCCCCTCGATCACCAGGAGCTCGTGCTCGCGCGCGAGCGATCGCAGGGCCTCGCGCGCCTGCGGCCAGAGCCGCGCGCTGCGCTCGCGCCAGGGGAGGGCGCCCAGCTCCGGGCGGACCCGGCCGAGGACGACCACCTGGCTGCGGGTGTCGGTCTCGGGCTTGAGCAGCACGGGGTTCATCCGCGCGTCCGGCGGCACCCGCGCCGCCAGCGCCTGGAAGTACTGCGCGCTGCCGATCTCGCCCGCCGCGCCGTCGGGCGCCGGGACCACGCGGGCGTTGTTGCTCATGTTCTGCGCCTTGAACGGCGCCACGCGCAGCCCGCGCCGCGCGTACCAGCGGCAGAGCGCCGTCGCCAGCCAGCTCTTGCCGGCGCCGCTGGTGGCGCCGAGGACCATCACCGCCCGCGCCACTCAGGCCTCGAGGTGCGGGAAGGCGATCCAGCGCGCGCCGGCCCGCTCGATCCGGATCGCCCCCTCGAAGGCCTCGACCAGCGCCGCGTGCAGCGCGGGGTCGTCGGCCGCCCCCTCGGCGCGCACGCGGCCGCCCACCAGCAGCACCAGGTGGTCGGCGACCAGCGCCAGCGACAGGTCGTGCAGCACGCTCACCACGGTGGTCCCGGCGGCGGCGCGCCGGCGGAGGAGCCGGGCCAGCGCCGCCTGGTGCGGCGGATCGAGGTGCGTGGTCGGCTCGTCGAGCAGGAGGAGCGGCGCCTCGACGGCCAGCGCGCGCGCCAGCAGCACCCGCTGCCGCTCGCCCCCCGAGAGCGCCTGCGGCCGGCGGTCGCGCCAGACGGCGCACTCGGCCTCGGCCATCGCGCGCTCGGCGGCGGCCTCGTCGGCGGCGCCGGGGGCGGCGACCAACCCCAGGTGCGGCAGCCGGCCGAGGAGGACGATCTCGCGCGCGGTCAGATCGCCGGTGGCGGTCCCCTGCTGGGTGAGCCAGGCGATCCGGCGCGCGCGCTCGCGCGGCGGCCAGGCGGCGAGCGGCCGGCCGTCGAGCAAGACCTCGCCCGCGTCGGGCGCGCGCAGGCCGGCCAGCACGCGCAGCAGGGTCGACTTCCCGGCGCCGTTCGGCCCCACGATCGCCGTCCACCCGGGCCGCGCGTCGAGCGACACGCCGTCGAGCACGCGCGCCCCGCCCAGCGCGACGTCGATCCCGGTCGCGCGCAGGGTGGTCACGCCGCCCGCTCCCGCCGCAGCAGCCAGATGAGGTAGCCGCCGCCCAGGAAGGCGGTGAGCACGCCGACCGGGACCTCCTGCGGGGCGATCAAGGTCCGCGCCAGGACGTCGGCGCCGAGGAGCAGCGTCCC
>DASZVW010000694.1:0-4924 GCA_035546895.1 Polyangia bacterium | reverse complement strand
TCTCCAGCGCCGGGCTGAGCGCCCCCGAGACCCCCAGCACGACCAGCGCCTCGGGAGCGGCCGCGGCCAGCAGCTCGGCGACGCCCGCGCGCGCGTTGCGGGCGCCGTCGCCGGTGGCCGCCAGCGTCACCTCGCGGCCGGCGAGCCGCCCCCGCTCGACGGACACGCCGCCCCGCTGCGTGCGCGCCGGCGCGACCAGGCGCGCGCGCAGGGGCGCGATCTCCTCGGGCATCGCCGCGACGATGGCGATCGTCATCCCCGTGGCGTCATCCGAGGAAGTTCCAGGCCGCCATGCGAATGAGGTCCTTGGGGCTCTTGCGCAGCCCGCGCACCGCCGAGGCCTCGAAGCCGCTGTGCATCGCGCAGTTCTGGCACTTGTCGTCCTGGCGCGACTCCCAGTAGGCCCAGTCGGTCTTGGTCCAGAACTCGTTCCAGTCGCCGACGTACTCCTCGCCGATGAGGTAGCAGGGCTTCTTCCACCCCTTGGGGGTGAAGGTGACCGTGCTCCAGGGCGAGCAGCTGTAGTCGCGCAGGCCGGCCGCGAACTCCAGGTACATCGGCGTCGACTGCAGCGGGTAGTCCTTGGAGAGCTCCAGCACGCGCTTGAACTTGCGCTGGATCTCCTGCTTGGTGAGGAAGATGTCCGACTTCACCGACTCGTAGTGGTAGCCGGGCGAGACCAAGAGGCCGTCGACCCCCAGGCTCTTGACCAGCTTGCAGAGCTCCTCGATCTCCTCGAGCGAGGTCTCCTTGAACACGGTGGTGTTGGTGGTGACGTGGTAGCCGCGCGCCTTGGCCTGGCGGATCATCTCGATCGCCTTGTCGAACACCCCCTCGCGCGCGCAGACCTTGTCGTGCGTCTCGCGCATCCCGTCCAGGTGGACGTTGACGGTGAGCCGCTTGTGGGGCGCGATCTTGCCGAACACCTTCTGGTCCAGCACCAGGCCGTTGGTGCAGAGGTAGATGTGGCGCTTGCGGGCGATGATCTCCGATACCAGCTCGGGGAGCTCGGGGTAGAGCGTCGGCTCGCCGCCGCAGATGGAGACCGTCGGCGCGCCGCACTCGTCGATGGCCCGCAGGCAGGTCTCGAGCGGCAGCCGGTCGCTGAGCTTCCCGGTGTGGCGCTCGATCGAGCACCCCACGCAGGCGAGGTTGCAGGTATAAAGCGGCTCCAGCATGAGGACCAGCGGATAGCGGGTCTGGCCCGCGATCGCCTTCCGGATCTGGTAGCCGACCTGGTCTGTCGTTATATGAATCGGAAACCGCATGTTCTCTCCTTGGACACTCGCACCATCACCCTGAAATGACCATCACCGACGTCGCTGCCGTCTCTGAACGAAGCTTGCTGGTGCCGGCGCTCCCCCGGGCGCGCCTCGACGCCGCCATCGCCGCCGCCCGCGACTGGCTGCTCGAGCGGCAGAAGCCCGAGGGGTTCTGGCAGGGGGAGCTCGAAGGGGACACCACGCTGGAAAGCTATATCATCTTGCTGGAAGCGTTCTTCAATCGACGCGGAAACGCGAAATCCCGTGATCTGGCGCGGGTGATCCGCGCCGAGGCGCTGCCGGATGGGGGCTGGCCCCAGTACCTGGGCGGTCCGCCCGAGCTGTCGGTCTCCTGCCTCAGCTACTTCGCGCTCAAGGTGGCGGGCGAGCCGGCCGAGGCGCCGCACATGCGCGCCGCGCGGGCGGTCATCCGCCGGCTGGGGGGCGTCGGGCGCGCCAACACCTACACCCGCCAGCACCTGGCGATGTTCGGGCAGGTCCCCTGGGACAGCGTCCCCGCCATCCCGCCGGAGATGATCTTCGCGCCCAAGAAGGCGCCGTTCTCGGTCTACGACCTGTCGGCCTGGTCGCGGACGATCTTCGTGCCGCTGTCGATCATCTGGGCCAAGAAGCCGGTGGTCTCGCTGCCGCCCGACTGCGGCGTCGCCGAGCTGCTCGAGGACGCGGCGGCGCTGGGCCCGGTCGGCGCGCCGCCCGCGCCCGACTGGAAGACGGTGTTCCAGGGCGTCGACCGGCTGCTCAAGGT
Source organism: Polyangia bacterium (assembly GCA_035546895.1). Lineage (GTDB taxonomy): Bacteria > Myxococcota_A > Polyangia > Fen-1088 > Fen-1088 > JADGRB01. The sequence goes on along the minus strand of DASZVW010000694.1, from coordinate 2,896 downwards.
CGGCGAGAAGCTGCCCGGCACGGGGCTGCTGCGGCGGCGCGCGGTCGAGCAGGCCGGCGCCTGGATGATCGACCGCCTGGCCGAGTCGGACGGGCTGTCGGCGATCCTGCCGGCGATGGCCAACTGCGCGCTGGCGCTCAGCCTGCTCGGCCACGACGAGCGGCAGCCGCTGCTCGCCGAGGCGCTCCGCCACCTCGACGATCTGCTGATCCGCGACGAGGACGGCCTGCGGATGCAGCCCTGCATCTCGCCGGTCTGGGACACCGTGCTGGCGGCGCACGCGCTCTTGCAGGGCTCGGTCGCGCCCGACGATCCGGCGATCGGGCGCGCGGTCGCCTGGCTGCTCGCCAAGCAGACCCGCCGCCCCGGCGACTGGGCGGTGCGCAACCCGGCGCCGCCCGGCGGCTGGTACTTCGAGGCGCGCAACGAGTTCTATCCCGACGTCGACGACACCTGCATGGCGCTGATGGTGCTGGCGCAGGCGCGCGCGGGCGGCACGCCGGAGGCGCGCCAGGCAGCGACCGACCGCGGGCTCGCCTGGATGCTGGGGATGCAGAACGACGACGGCGGCTGGGCCAGCTTCGACCGCGGCAACGACAAGCAGTGGCTGACCGCCGTCCCCTTCGCCGACCACAACGCGATGATCGATCCCAGCACCGCCGACATCACGGCGCGCGTGCTCGAGTGCCTGAGCCACCTGCCCGGCTACGGCGCCGCCCACCCGGTGGTGGTCCGCGCGCTCGGCTTCCTGCGCCGCGACCAGACCACCGAGGGGTGCTGGTACGGCCGCTGGGGGGTCAACTACCTCTACGGCACCTGGCAGGTGCTGCGGGGCCTGCGCGCCATCGGCGAGGACATGGAGGCGCCGTACGTCCGGCGCGCGGTCCGCTGGCTGCTGGCCCACCAGAACGCCGACGGCGGCTGGGGCGAGAGCATCGCCAGCTACGACCACCCGCGCGAGCGCGGCGTCGGCCCCTCGACCCCCAGCCAGACCGCCTGGGCGCTCATGGGCCTGCTGGCGGCGGGCGAGGGGGAGAGCGTGGCCGTGCGCCGCGGCGTCCTCCACCTGCTCGACACCCAGCAGGACGGCACCTGGGCGCAGCGCTGGTGGACCGGCACCGGCTTCCCGCGCGTCTTTTACCTCAACTATCATTACTACCGGCACTACTTCCCGCTGATGGCGCTGTCGCAGCTCCGCGCGCAGGGCGCGTCCGCGCGGTGACGTCGGCTAGGCCTCCACGGGGGCGGGCCGCGCGCCCGCGCTGGCGATCTCGGCGGCGATCTTGAGCACCGTGGTGCGCGTCAGCTTGGCGCCCAGCCCCTGGTCGCGCAGGATCTGTAAGTTCGCGGTGGCCAGCTTGGAGATGAAGGCGTTGAAGGCCACCAGCCCGCTCTCGGCGCCCCCCTCGCGCAGCAGCTCGACGTAGGCGGCGGCCGCCGCCAGGTCCTTGCGGGCCAGCACGAACACCTCGGCCAGCGGCGCCCGGCTGGGGAGGAACGTCCGCCCCTCGATGGCGTCGGGCCGCGCGTCCTTGAGGATGTTCACCAGCTGCAGCCCCTCGCCGAACTCGGCGGCGCGCGCGCGCAGCTCGCCGGCCACCCGCGCCAGCGGCGGGCGCCCCAGCAGGAACAGCTCGGTCAGCATCTCGCCCACGATCCCCGCCACCGCGTAGCAGTAGGCGCGCAGGTCCTCGATCGTCTCCAGCTGCAGCCGCCCGCCCGGCTCGATGCGGCGGACGAAGTCGGCCATCCCCTCGGCGCTGCGCGCCACGTGGGTCCGCAGGATCTCCCGCGCCGCGGGGCGCAGCGCCTCGTACTGCGCCAGCACGTAAGGGGTCTCGGCCAGCAGCTCCTGGTAGCCCGCGTGCACCAGCGGCGGCTCGCGCGTCCACGACTCGGCGAGCGCCCGCGACTCGGCGGCCGGCCGCTCCAGGAGGCCCACGAACGCCTTGAGCGCCTCCAGCCGGAGCGCCGGGGGCCAGAGGACGGCGTCCTCGAAGGTGTCGATGATCCGGAACAGCAGGTAGGCGATCCCGACCTCGTCACGGGTCTGCTGGGGGAGGTAGGGGATCGTCAGCGCGAAGGTCCGGCTGGTCTTCTGGAGAAGACTGTCTATGTCGGTCACGCCCTCATTCCTCGTGATCCCCAAGGAATAAGGCCACGGCGGAAGAAATGCAATCCTTCTGCGGTTTTTCACGAGCCTCGTGGCTTGACCTCGAACACGTTGAAGCCCCAGGGCGGCAGGTCAAGGTAGAGCCCCTCGCGGGCCAGCGTCCGCCCGTCCCGCTCGTACCGGGTCTCGCCCATCAGGTCGGTGAGGACGAGCGCGCGGTCGCCGAGCCCGCGCAGGCCGATCTCGGCGTAACACTGCCCCCGCGTCGGCCCGTAGTTGACCGCCACCAGCAGCTTGCCGCCGGTCCCCTCCCAGGTGAAGACGATGAAGTGGTCCCAGGTCAAGTTCCCGGCCCAGGCGGCGCGGCAGGCCGCGAGGTGCCAGGCGCCGTCGTGCGCCTCCGGGCGCCGCAGGCAAGCGAGCAGGCGCTCGTAGAAGACCTGCAGGGCGGCGTCCGGCTCCTCGGCCGCCCGCCGCGCGAGGTGGATCGCGGCGTGCGCCCGGCGCCCCTCGAGCTCGCCTTCATGGAAAAGTCGCAGGCCGGGCGCCAGGAAGGAAATGACGGCGGCGGCGCGGTGCACGTCGGGCGGGAACGCCGCCGCCGCGCGCGGCTCGTCGTGGTTCTCCAGGAAGTGCAGCGACCGGTCGAGGAAGGCCGGCGCCGCCGTCAGGTGCTCGCGCACCGGTCGGGCCGCCTGCGCGCGCAGCCGGTCGGAGAGGCGCTTGTCGTAGGTGACGTCGAACCCCTCTTCCTGCCGCGCCCACTCGAGGTCCCCGTAGGCC
>DASZVW010000693.1:0-2644 GCA_035546895.1 Polyangia bacterium | reverse complement strand
GGCGCCCGCCAGCAGCACCGCCACCAGGACGGCGGTCCCTCCCAGGCGCACGCGGCGCATCGGCGCCGACGTCTGCGCCGCGGCCGCGACGGTGGCGTCGCCGGCCAGCCCCATCGGCAGGCGCGGCGTGGTCGAGCCGCTGGGGCCGCGGACCGGCGCCGGCGCCCCCTCGGCCGAGGTGAGGCAGGCGAGGATCTGCTCCTTGAACGCGGTCATCGAGCGGTGGCGGTCCTCGGGATCGCGCGCCAGCGCCCGCATGACCAGCCGCTGCAGGTCGCGCGGCAGCTCGGGGCGCAGCTCGCCGATCGGCCGCGGGTCCTCGCTGGCCTTGCGCTGCAGCACCTCCATGGCGTCGTCGCCGGTGCAGGGCTGGGTGGCGGTGAGCATCTCGTAGAGGAGCCCGCCCACGGCGTAGACGTCGGAGAGGGCGTCGGCCACCTTGCCGGCCGCCTGCTCGGGCGCCATGTAGGCCGGCGTCCCGATCGCCACGTCGGGGCGGGTCAGCGCCGCGCCCACCGCCAGGTCGAGGTCCTTGGAGATGCCGAAGTCGAGCACCTTCACGAAGTCTTCCTGGTCGGTGCGGTTCACCAGCATCACGTTGGCCGGCTTGAGGTCGCGGTGGATCACCTCGGCGGCGTGCGCGGCCTCCAGCGCCCGCGCGATCTGCGCCGCGATGAGCAGCGCCCGCTCGACCGGCAGCGGTCCCTGGCGCGCGATCAGCTCCTCGAGGCCGACGCCGTCGAGGAACTCCATCACGAAGTAGAACGCCCCGTCGGGGGTGGTCCCCGAGTCGGTCACGTCGACGATGTTGGGGTGGCCGATCTTGGAGGCGGCCCGCGCCTCGCGCCTGAACCGCTCGACCAAATCGGCGCTGTGGTGGAAGCGGGCGTGCAGGACCTTGATCGCCACCCGCCGGCCGATGTCGATGTGCTGCCCCTCGTAGACCCGCCCCATCGCCCCCTCGCCGCAGAGGCGCCGGACGTGGTAGCGGCCCCCCAGCGTGGTCCCCACCCGCGGGTCGCCCCCCTCGCGCGGCCCGTCGTCGTCGGGCGCCGGGGCGGCCGGCCGAGAGGGGTGGCCGCCGGAGAGCATGGACCGCGAGGCGGTGACCAGGCGCTCGCGCTCCCGCTTCTCCTCGCGCGCGTCGTCGGCGAACAGCGGGCGCAGGAACCCGGCCAGGCGGTCGGCGTCGGTCTTGGGGGCCGTCTCGGCCAGGAAGGCGGCCAGGTCGGCGCGCAGCAGCTCGGCGTTCGGGTAGCGGTCCTCGCGCTCGATCGCCAGCGCGCGCATCACGATCCGGTCGAGCTCCGGCGGGACGCGGCTGGTGATCGTCGACGGGGGGATCACCTCGGGGTTGCGGGCCCGCGCCATGGCGTCGGGGTTCGGCTGATCCTTGGGGCTGGCGATCGGGAACAGCTGCCGCCCGGTGAGCAGCTCCCAGAGCAGGATCCCGGCGGCGTAGATGTCGACCCGCCCGTCGAGCGGCATCCGGCGCGCCTGCTCGGGCGCGAGATAGGAGAGCTTGCCGTAGACGATCCCCGGCGTGGTCCGCTCCATCTTGAGGATCGACATCGCCAGGCCGAAGTCGGTCAGCTTCACCTCGCCGCTGTAGGAGAGCAGCACGTTGGCCGGCGAGACGTCGCGGTGGACCAGCTTCAGGTCCTCGAAGGCGTGCGCGTAGACCAGCGCGCGCGCCACCTCCTTGACCACGTAGACCGAGATGTCGACGGGGAAGGGGACGCGCTTCTCGGCGCAGCGGTTCCAGGTGGCGAGGAGGTCCTTGCCGTCGACGTAGTCCATCGCCAGGAAGATCTGGCCCCCCTCCATCCCGGCGTCGAAGACGGTGACCATGTTGCCGTGGGCGAGCCGCAGCGCGACCAGCGCCTCGTCGCGGAAGCGGCGCGAGCTCTCGGAGGCGACCAGGTCGGGGATCACCTGCTTGATCACGCAGAGCTTCTCCAGCCCGGGCGCGCCGGTCAGCGCCAAGTAGAGCTGCCCCATCCCGCCGCGGGCGAGCGGCTTCAGGAGCACGTACTTGTCGAATCGGCGTGGGTAGCCGCCCGGTCCCGTCACGGCCGGGGATTTTACCTTGCGCCGCGCTTCCTTGAGACGTGACATATTCGTGCGTGATGGACGGACCAGGGGCAGGCCCCGCCGGGGCGACGGCGCCCGCGCTCGCGGGGCGGCGGATCGTCCTGGGAATCACGGGGGGGATCGCGGCCTACAAGGCCGCCGAGCTCTGTCGCCTGCTGGTCAAGGCGGGGGCGACGGTGCGGGTGGTGATGACCGAGGCTGCGACCCGGTTCATCACCCCGCTGACCATGCAGACGCTATCGGCGGCGCCGGTGGCGCTGGACCTCTTCGACCTCGGCAGCGAGGCCCAGATCGGGCACATCCGGCTGGCGGACGAGGCCGACCTGATCGTCGTCGCGCCGGCCACCGCCGACGCCATCGCGCGCCTGGCGGCGGGGATGGCCGACGACCTCCTGACGGCGGTGGTGCTGGCCAGCCGGGCGCCGCTCCTGCTGGCGCCGGCCATGAACGTGAACATGTGGCAGAACCCGCTCACCCAGGCGAACCTGGGGCGGCTGCTGGGCTCGGCCGGAGGCGGGCGCGTCTCCACCGTCGGGCCCGACAGCGGCGA
>DASZVW010000692.1:0-2224 GCA_035546895.1 Polyangia bacterium | reverse complement strand
GGAAGGCGCCGTACTCGATGGCCTCGAGCGCGCTCTCCAGATCGGGCTGCCCGGTGAGAAAGACGAACGGCACGTCCAGGTCCTTCTCGCGGATGGCGCGCAGCAAGGCGCGGCCGTCCATGTCCGGCATCTGCAGGTCGCTCACGATGGCGTCGAACGGCAACGACTCCGCGCGCGTGACCGCCTCGCGCCCCCCGCCGGCGACCGTGACCTTGAACCCCGCTCGCGACAGGATCCGTTCGGTGGTCCGCGCCACCGCCGGCTCGTCGTCGACCACTAATACAGACGGGGCCTGGTTTTGAGCCGCCGCCTGCTCCTCATTGGACCCGCCTCGCATCACGCGGCAATCGTCGCGCATATTACAGCAACTAACAAGTCCGCAATCCGTACCTTGGAACGTTGGCAACCATCCACAAACATCCAGGAATTGCGGCGCGCGATGCCGCGTCGTCGGTTTCGAAACTCTCGCCGGCCGTTTCGAAACCAGGCCCGGCGGCGAGCCGGACCCGGGGGAACAAAACCGCAATTCGACTTTGACAGGATCAAAGTGCAGTGTCGGTCGCGCTTGAAGGGGCGCCGGCGCGCACGATATTGTCGACGTGCCACGAGATCGGGGGGCGATCGCGGGGCGCGTGTATGCCCGAAACCCGGTCCAACGGTCTCGATGACGTCGACCCCACGGTGGAGCTCGGGGGGACCGTCCAGCTCCAGGCGACCGGCATCAAGGCCGGCTCGGTCCTGGGCTCGCGCTTCCAGATCGAGGCCGCGATCGGCGAGGGGGGGAGCGGCCAGGTGTTCCGCGCCTGGGACCGGGTCCTCGGCGAGCCGGTGGCGCTGAAGATACTGCGGCCCGACCGGGCCCGTGAGAAGAGCTGGATCAAGCGCCTGGCGCGCGAGGTGAAGGTCGCCCGCGCCATCCGCCACACCAACGTCTGCCGGGTGTTCGACCTGGGGAACGTCGAGGAGCACTGGTTCGTCTCCATGGAGCTCGCCTCCAGCGGGACGCTCCGCGACACCCTCCGCGCCGGGACCACCCGCCCGCTGCCGGAGCTCTTGGCCGACGCGCGCGCCGTCTGCGCGGGCCTGGCGGCGATTCACACCGTCGGCATCGTCCACCGCGACGTGACGCCGCAGAACGTCCTCCGCATGTCCGACGGGCGTCTGGTGCTGTCGGACTTCGGGCTGGCGGTCGAGGGGGGCGACACCACCGTCCACGGCGGGACCCCCAGCTACATGCCGCCCGAGGCCGCCATGGGCCAGATCTCGGACCAGCGCTCGGACGTCTGGCAGCTCGGCTGCGTCCTCCACCAGCTCCTGTTCGGCCGGCGGCCCGAGTGGGAGAGCGGCCCCCGCGGCCTCGCCCTGCGCGATCCCACGCGCCCGGGCGCCCCGGCGCTGGAGCGGGAGCTGGGCCGGCTCTGCGCCGCCTGCCTGGCCGCGAACCCCCCCGACCGGCCGGCCAGCGCCGTCGAGGTCTCGGCCCGGCTGCTGGCGCTCGAGCTGGGGCCGCCCAAGAGCGCGCTGGGGCGGCTCCTCGGCGCGCGCGCCGCGCTCGTCACCGTGGGGGTGGTCCTCGCCGGCGCCCTGACCTGGATGACCGTCCGCCGGCTCGAGCACCCGGCGTCGCGGACCAGCGCCGCGCGCCAGATCAGCCCCGCCGAGCGGGCGCTCCTGCGCGCGCTCGCCCGGGAGATGGAGACCAAGGGGCGGCTCGAAGAGGCGCGCTCGCTCGCGCGGCTGGCGGGCCCCGACAACTCACCGTGAGGATTCAATGTCCGACGCCACCCGGCCCATTTCCGTCCTGATCGTCGACGACGACCGGGAGATCCGCGAGGTGGTGGGCGAGCTCCTCACCGAGGAGGGGTTCGCCGTCGAGGCCTCCTGGAACGGCGAGACCGCGCTGGCGCGCCTCAAGGAGGGGTTCCACCCCGACGTCATCGTCCTCGACATCATGATGCCGGCCATGGACGGCCTGACGTTCCGCTCGTTCCAGCGGCAGTACCCGGGGGCGGCGGACATCCCGGTGATCGGGCTGACCGCGTTCCCGCCGCCGAACGCCGACTTCGAGTGCCTGACCAAGCCGGTCCGCCTCGAGCGCCTGGTCGAGAAGATCCGCAGCCTGGCGGGCGGCGGCCGCTGACCGCCGGCCGCGCTACCGGCCGGCAGGCAGGCAGAAGGTGAAGGTCGCCCCCTCGCCGAGGCGGCTCGAGACCTCCAGCGTCCC
>DASZVW010000691.1:0-2542 GCA_035546895.1 Polyangia bacterium | reverse complement strand
CCACCGGCCACGCCACCGTCGAGGGGACGGTGAAGCTCAACGGGACGCCGCCGGAGATGGGGATGACCCGCCGCGACGCCGACCCGTTCTGCGCCAAGACGCCGATGAAGGACGAGGAGGTGGTCGTCGGCCCGGGCGGCGGCCTCGGCAACGTCGTCGTCCGCGTGACCGCGGGGGCCAACGGCCACTACGATCCGCCCGCCGCCGCGGCGTCGCTCGACCAGAGCGCCTGCATGTACCGGCCGCGCGTGCAGGCGATCGTGGCCGGGCAGTCGATCTCCATCCGCAACGGCGACCAGACGCTGCACAACGTGCACGGCTACCGCGGGCCCTCGACGCTGTTCAACCAGGCCGAGATCCCCGGGCTGCCGCCCATCGCGCGCAAGATCGGCGAGGCGGGCGACATCCTCAAGTTCAAGTGCGACGTCCACCCCTGGATGACCGGGTACGTGGTGGTGAACGCCAACCCGTTCTTCGCGGTGACCGGTCCCGACGGCCACTTCAAGATCGACGGCCTGCCGCCGGGGAGCTACACGCTGACCGCCTGGCAGGAGCGCTACGGCGCCAAGACCGCGCAGGTGACCGTCGCCGCCGACAAGCCGGCCGAGGTGAGCTTCGCTTACGATGCCAAATGACGTGAGCGCTGCGCAGCTCCAACGCGCAGAGCCGGCGGAGGCCGGGACCGATCCGGCGGCCCGCCCCCGCCCCGCTTCCCGGTGGATCCACCGGTTCGCGATCGCCACCGCGGTCGCCACCTACCTCCTCATCTTGATCGGCGGCCTGGTCCACGGCACCGGGTCGAGCCTGGCCTGCCCCGACTGGCCGACCTGCTACGGCAGCTTCATGCCCAAGATGGAGGGGGGCGTGCTGGTCGAGCACAGCCACCGCCTGGCGGCCGGCACGGTGGTCATCCTGACGCTGGTGCTGGCGGGCCTGCTGACCGGGACGCGCGATCCGGCGCTGCGGCGGCTGCGCCCCTTCGGCTGGCTGGCGGTGGGGCTGGTGTTCGCGCAGGCGCTGCTGGGCGGGATCACCGTGCTCTTGCGGCTGCCGACGCCGATCTCCACCGCGCACACGGCGACCTCGCTGCTGTTCTTCATGACGGTGCTCTACATCGCCGTCCGCTCGAAGCCGCGGATCGCGTGGACGGAGCTCGGCTCCGCCGAGCGGAGTCCGTCGCGGCAGGACGCGGGGACCCTCCCAGGGTCCCCGGATACGATCGTCGGCAGGTACGCGCTCATCGCGGCGGTGGCGGTCTACATGCAGATGGTGCTGGGGGGGCTGGTGCGCCACTCGGGGGCGGCGCTGGCCTGCACCGACGTGCCGCTCTGCCGCGGGTCGCTGTGGCCGCACGCCCACCCCACGGTGCTGATCCAGGCGCTGCACCGGCTCAACGCGGTGGCGGTCGCCTGCCTGGTGCTCATCTCGTCGATCGTGACGCTCCGGCGGGCGACGCGGCCGGCGCTGCGGGCGCTGGCGGTGGCGGCGCCCGCCCTGGTGGGCGTCCAGATCTGGCTGGGCCTCCACTCCGTGACGTCGTTCCTCGACCTCGCCACCGTCGAGAGTCACCTGGCGGTGGCCACCGCGCTGCTGGCCGTGATGGCGCTGACCGTGCTGGCGGCGCGGCCGGCGGCGCTCCCCAGCTTCCCGCGGCTCGCCTGGTTCCCGGCCGTCGTGCAGCTCGGCAAGCCGCGCATCACCGGCCTGGTGATCGTCACCTTCGTCGGCGGGCTCTGGCTGGCGCCCGGGCAGATCGCCACCTGGCGCGCGATCATGACCCTCGTCGGCACCGCGCTGCTGGTCGCCGCCTCCAACACCTTCAACATGTACCTCGAGCGCGACGTCGATCCGCTGATGGAGCGGACGCGCGATCGCCCCCTCCCCCGCGCGGCGCTCTCGCCCGAGACGGCGCTGGCGTTCGGGACCCTGCTGGCCTGCGCGGCGGTGCCGCTGGTCTTCCTGGGCGGCAACCTCCTGACCGGCATCCTGGGGCTGGCGGCGCTGGGGAGCTACGTGGCGGTCTACACGCCGCTCAAGCGCCACTCGGCGAGCGCGCTCTTCATCGGCGCCGTCCCGGGCGCGCTGCCGCCGCTCATGGGCTGGACGGCGGCGACCGGCCACCTCGACGCGCCCGGCGTCGCGCTGTTCGCCATCCTGTTCCTCTGGCAGGTCCCCCACTTCCTGGCCATCGCCACCTACCGCGCCGCCGACTACGCGCGCGCCGGCTTCAAGGTCCTGCCGCTGGCGATCTCGACGCGCGCCACCCGCGCCACCATCGTCCTCTTCTCCGTCGGGCTGGTGGCGGCGACGGTGGTGCTGCAGCCGCTGCACGTGGCGGGCGCGGTCTACCTGGGGTGCGCGGCGCTGCTGGGGGCGGTGTTCATCGGCTGGGCGGCGGCCGGGCTGCGGCGCGCGGCGGAGAACGCCTGGGCGCGCTCGCTGTTCTTCTATTCGATCGTCTACCTGACGCTGCTGTTCGTGGCCATCGTCGTCGACAGGACCTTCGCATGACCGCGGCCGCCGCCGCGCGGGCGCCGGCCGC
>DASZVW010000690.1:0-2823 GCA_035546895.1 Polyangia bacterium | reverse complement strand
CTCCGTGGCGGCCGCCCCCACCGCCGCGGGGAGCAACCTCTACCACTCGACCGACGGGGGGACGACCTGGTCGGAGATCGCCGGCGGGCCGAGCGGCCTCATGGTCCACCACGCCGCGGTCGGCAGCGACGGGACGGTCTGGCTGGCCTACGGCAACAACTACGGTCCCTTCAACACCAACAGCAGCGTCAAGCTGATCGGGCAGGTCTGGAAGTACTCGGCGGCCGGGAGCTGGACCAACGTGACGCCGCCGTCGGCCAACTGGGGCGGCATGGCGGGCGGGATCAGCGTCGACGCGCAGAGCCCGGACCACGCGATCGTCTCCACGCTCGACTGGTACGCGCCCGATCGGCTCCTGATGACCAGCGACGGCGGCGCGAGCTGGAGCGTCATCGGCCAGCCGCCCATCGCCGGCAACACCGTCGGCTCGACGTACGACGACCAGGGGGCCGCCTACTGGTTCTCGGGCGGCGCGCAGATCGGCACCAACGCCACCAACTGGGTGGAGGCGGTGGCGCTCGACCCCTTCAACCCCACGCACGCCATGCACGGCAGCGGCGCTGGGATCTGGAGCAGCGGCGACATCGGCAGCGCCACCGGCGGAAGCGGCCAGGGGGTCACCTGGACGTTCTCCGACACCGGCCTCGAGGAGACCGTCCCCCAGTTCGTGGTGCCCTCGGTGAGCGGCGCCTTCCTGGGCGCCATCGGGGACCTCGGCGGGATGCGGAACACCGACCTCGACAGCTACGCGACGACCGGCGAGTACACCAACCCGATCCAGTCGAACGTCAACTGGCTCGACTTCGCCGAGAGCAGCCCCGACACGGTCGTGCGGGTCGGCAACAGCGGCAAGGTCGCCTCCGACGTCGCCGTCTCGGCGGACAACGGCGTCACCTGGAAGCCCTGCGCCGCGCCGACCGGCTACACCACCGCCAACAAGATGAAGTCGGTGGCGGTGGCGGCCGACGGCGGCCGGTTCGTGGTCACCTGGACCTCCGGGACCGGCTTCGCCGCCGTCACCACCAACGGCGGGACCAGCTGGACGGCGACCACCGGGCTGCCGTCGGGGGCGTTGGTGGCGGCCGACCGGGTGACCGCGGGGACGTTCTACGCCACCAGCGGGACGACGTTCTACGTCAGCACCGACGGCGGCATGACCTTCACCAGCGCCGGCACCTTCACCGGCAAGGCCTCGGCGCCGCGCCCGGTGTTCGGCCAGGCCGGCGAGGTGTGGGTTCCCGCCGGGGGGAGCCTGTTCCGCTTCACCGGCGCCGGCGCCACCAAGACGCAGGTCACCACCATCACCAGCGTGTCGGGCGTGGGGTTCGGCGCGCCGGCCACCGGCAGCACGCACCCGGCGGTGTTCGCGGTCGGCACCGTCGGCGCGCAGTACGGGTTCTGGCGCAGCGACGACGGAACGGGCGCCAGCTGGACGCGCATCAACGACGACGCCCACCAGTTCGGCGGCCTGCAGGGGGGCTACGTCGGCGGCGACGAGGCCCACTTCGGCCGCGTGTTCCTGACCACCGGCGGGCGCGGGTACGTCTACGGCGATCCCAACTGAGGCCGCCCGAGGGCCTCAGTGCGGCCGGCTCTCGCCGGGCTGGGCGCCGCCGGGCGAGTCGGCCGCCACGCTGGCGCGCTTGGCGGCCCCCGGCGGCATGGCGCTCGGCCGCTCGGACGGCGGCGGCGGCGCCTCGTCCGGCGCGCGGGCGCCCGGCGCCTTGCCATCGGCGGCGAGCCCCTCGAGGATGGCGTTGATCTCGCCGCCGATGAGGAAGATGAACCCGCTGATGTAGAACCAGGTCATGAGCACGATGACGCCCCCGATCGAGCCGAACGTCACGTTGTAGCTGCCGAAGTGGCCCGCGTACTGGGCGAAGCCCCAGGTGGCCACCAGCCAGATGAGCGTCCCCAGCACCGACCCCGGGGTGATGAACTTGAACTCCTGCTCGACGTCGGGGAGCAGGTAGTAGCCGAGCGCGGCGCAGGACATGATGAGGAACGCCGTCACCGGCCAGCGGAGCCAGCTCCAGACGATCACGTAGGCGCGCGCGATGTGCAGCTTCCCGGCGGCCCACAGCCCCAGGTCGCCGCCGGCGATCAGCGCGGCGATCCCGAACAGCACCAGCGCGGCGCCGCCCATGGTCATGGCGAACGCCACCCCCTCGGTCTTCCAGAACGGGCGCGACTCCTTGACGTCGTAGGCCAGGTTGAGCGCCTTGCGGACGGCGTCCACGCCGCGCGACGCCGAGTAGAGCGTCGCCACCAGCCCGACGGTGAGCAGGCGCGGGCGCGGGTGTTCGAGCAGCGTGCGCAGGTTCTTGTCGATGATGTGCATCGCCTGCGGCGGCAGGAGCGCGTGCGCCCGGGCGAGCAGCGTCTCCATCGAGACCTGGACGTGCGGGATGTAGGCGGCCAGCGTGGCCAGGAAGAACAGGAACGGGAACAGCGAGTAGACGAAGTAGTAGCTCAGCACCGCGGCGCTGTCGGCGACGTTGTCGTGCTGGTACTCGCGGTAGAGGTCCTTGACGAACCCCTTGAAGCTCAGCCTTCCCCGCCAGGATCTCCGCATGCCCTCCTTCAAACTAAGGGTCGCCCTCCGGCCGTCCAGCGGGGCGCGCCGAATCCGTGGACGGGCGGGGCCGCGCGGTCAGGGGGCGCGCTCGAGGACGACCTGATCGCTGAGCGGGCGCTCGATGGCGCGGGTGACCTGCCAGCCGCTGCGGGCGGCCAGCGCGCGGAAGACCGCCAGCCCGCGCGGACGGGTGGCGAAGCGCCCCTGCCGCCCCAGCCGGCGGTCCGTCTCGTCGGCGCGGGTCA
>DASZVW010000689.1:0-10428 GCA_035546895.1 Polyangia bacterium | reverse complement strand
GAAGCGCGACTACTACTACCGCTCGGTCCTCGGTCGCCGCCTATTCTCCCTCGATCTCGGTCCCGTCGCCCTGGCTTTCGCTGGGATGTCATCGCCCGCCGACCAGCGCTTTCTCGACGAGCTGGCGGCTGGCACTCCGGTCGAACGATTCCCGACGGCGATCCTCCGACACCGGGGCCTCGTCGAGGCGGCCAGGTCGGTCGAGGACGCCAGCCGAAGCCCGGGTCCCTATCGGTCGTGAGGAGCTCCATGCGAAAAGCCGCTGTCACCCTCGCTCTGGCTGGGGTCCTTCTCGCTGCGCGCGCCGGCAACGCCCAGATGGCTGTCGTCGACCACAGCAACCTCCTGCAGAACATCAAGACTGCTCTGCAGACCGCCCAGCTGGTCATCAACACCGCCAACCAGCTCGAAGTGATGAAGGCCCAGCTCCAGTATCAGCTACAGAACATCAAGACGATCGATCCGACGTCCATCCCCGGTCTCCTCGGCGCCATCAACCAGGTCGAGATGACGTTCGCCAGTCTCCAGGGGGACATCAACTCGATCGGCTACACCGCGAACGTCGTGAGTGGGAACTTCAGCCGTCTCTTCCCCAAGAACCAGAAGCAGTGGCAATCGGTTGCCTATTCCGCGTTCAACCCCAGCTACGACGCTTGGAGCGCCGAAATCACGGCCTCCTCCCTGGCCGCCGTGCGCGCTCAGACGGTCATCTCCACCCTCGACGCCAACAACGCCGCCATCCAGAAGGCGCTGCTGATGGCCAACAGCGCGTCCACCGGCGAGGTTCAACAGCTCCAGATCATCAACCAGCAGCTCGCCCTCATCCACACCGAACTGGCGAACCTGGTTCAAAACCTCGCCACCCTGGGGCGGGTCGTCACCGAGTACCTCGCGGCCTCCACGGGCAACGACGAGCTCACCCGGGAGCGGGGCCGACGGCGTCTCCAGAATTACACCTATCGCGGACCGCCCTCCCAGACCCTGAACAGGCTTCCTTAGCGCCGACGTTGCGTTCTTGGTTCGTGTGGGCGGTCTCGTGCCGAGAAGGCCGCTGAGATGAACTTCAACGTCCTCACCACCGTCCTCACCACCATCGTCAGCGCGCTCGGGAGGGCCCAGAGCAGCATGGGCAAAGCCGGGACCATCATGACCGGCCTCGCGATCATCGAGATCGTTCTGGCCGCCCTTTGGTTAGCGATGGACGGAGGCAGCCTCTCCGAGGGGTTCAAGAAGCTCCTGCAGCTCAGCTTCTGGGTCTGGTTCGCGACTCACTTCGCGGGGTTCGCCAAATACTTCTCCGACTCGCTCGTGCAGATGGCGCTCGGCGCGGGCGGCCAACCCGGGAACTACGGCCTGATCCTCGATCCCTCGCGGATCGCGGGCATGGGCCTAGACGTCACGCAACCGCTCGTCCAGTCGATGCACGACGCTGGGATCACGCATCTCGGCGATGTCCTGCTCGACGCGATCTGCTGGCTCATTCTCGTCGCTTCGTTCTTCCTCATCGCCTGCCAAATCTGCCTCGCCGTCATCGAGTACTACCTCGTCGTGACGCTGGCCAGCTGCCTCATCCCTTTCGGAATCTCCCAGCACACGCGCTTCTTGGCAGAGAAGGCCATCGGCGCCGCCGTCGCCGTCTCGGTGAAGCTCATGGTCCTGTCGTTCATCCTGGCGCTCATCCAGCCCGTCCTCGGACAGTTTCACCTGACGCCGGGCACGGACGAACTCCCCCTCAACCAGCTCCTGGCGATGTGCCTCGTCTGCGTCGTGATGGCCATCCTCGTCTGGCGCGCGCCCGGGTTCGCCAGCGACCTCCTGGCCGCCTCGCCCTCCCTGAGCGCGGCCCACGTTGGCCAGCACATAGCTGGCGCGATCGGCACCGGAGCCGCCGCCTACACCGGCGCGGCCACCGGGGGCGCAGTGGCGGTCAACTATCTCCGCGCGAAGCTCGGTAAGGGAGCTGAGGGCAGTGGGGTGAGTAAGGCCGCTGGTCTCTCGCCCGCCACCGCGGGAGGCGGATTCAAGCCTTTCTCCCCAGCTCGCCCGTCGGGGCAGGCCGAGCGCGGCGGCGGTAAGGGCAGCTCAACCAGCCCCAATCTCGAGGCCCGCGCGTCAAAGCCCGCCTCGTCGTCTTCGGCAAACAAAGCGCCCGTCTAGCTCGCTTTATCCGTTCCTTCGCGGCCCCGGTTGCCGAGAAGGCCAGCGAGATGAAAGCCGCGCGCTCCTCTTGGCGACCCGAGGAACCAGCCGAGACCCCGTACCAGAAGGCCCGCCAAGAGTGGGACCGACGGATGGGGGCGTCCACGGTCCAAGCGGCCAATTGGCGCCGCTCGACCTTCGGTCTCATCGGGCTCCTCTTCTTCGCCTGCGCCGCCATCCTTTATTTGGGCGCCCAGCCGAAGCTCGTTCCTCACATCATCGAGGTCGACAAGCTCGGCGAGCCCAAGTACCTCGGTCCCGCTGACCGGACCGCGTTTCGCGAGTGGAAGCCGTCGACGCCGTCGATCCAGTACCACCTGCAGCGATTCGTCACCGACACGCGTGAGATTCCCTCCGACGCGGCCGTCCTCAAGCGCAACTGGCTCGACGCCTACAAGCTCGTCACCCCCACCGGCGCGAACGAGCTGAACGCCTACGTTCGCGACAGCAAACCCTTCGAGCAGCTCGAGGCCCAGGTCCGCGTCACGCTGCAGGTCAACGTCGTCGTCCCCATCAGCCAGGACACCTGGCAGGTCGACTGGACGGAGACCACCTGGGACGACCACGGCAACGCCACCGACACCGCGGCTTGGCGGGGCGCCTTTCACGTCCTGATCCATGTCCCGGACAGCGCCGACGAGCTCGTGTTGAACCCGCTCGGTCTCTACGTCGACGAGATGCACTGGGCGCGCCTCGCCACCACGACCACCACCGAAAGGACCACGCCGTGAATCACCAGCGCTTCCTGCCACTTCTCTTCCTACTGCCCGCAGTGGCGTGCGGCGGTCGCCAACCGCCGCTCAACTACGTCCGTGCCGAGCCGGTGAAGGACGATCCGCCGAAGCCACTCGTCGTCGAGATTCCGAAGCCCACGCCGGTCCCTGGGCAGCTCAAGAGGGCAGCGGTTCCGACGTCCGTGTCGATTCACCATGGGCTGACGACCGCGCGCTCTCGGCGTCCGTCCGACGTGGTTCGCGAGGCGAACCGCAAGGCCACCGAGGGGCCGACGGCTGCCGACTACATCAACGCGATTGTGACCTACGACTATGCGCCGGGAACCCTCTACCAAATCTATACGGCGCCACAGCATCTGACCGACGTTCAGCTGCAGCCTGGCGAGCACCTGGTCGGCAAGCCGGCCACCGGTGACACCATCCGCTGGGTGCTGGCCCGCGGGGCCTCGTCGTCGGGCGGCAGCGAGCAGCAGCACATCTACATCAAGCCCACTCGACCGGATCTCGAGACGACGCTCGCTCTCAACACGGATCGGCGCTCGTACATCCTCGAGCTCCACTCCTACGACGACACCTACATGGCGGGCGTCGCCTGGCGGTACCCGCAAGACGAAGCTGCGCAGCTCGAGAACAACCTCCAGCAGGAGCAGCTCCAGCTCGCGACGAGCACACCCACGGCGGTGACCGTCGAGAAGCTCAACTTCAACTACGGGGTCCGAGCGGTCCACGGCCGGCCGCAATGGGTGCCGACCCAGGTCTTCGACGATGGTCACAAGACCTTCATTCGGTTTCCCGAGGCGATGCTCGATCGCGAGGCGCCTGCGCTGTTCGTCGTGAGCTCCACCGGCGACACGCAGCTCGTCAACTACCGGGTGAAGGCCGACACCTACGTCGTCGACCGGCTTTTCGACTCGGCCGAGCTGCGTCTCGGCCAGCAGGACCAAGAGATCGTCCAAGTCATCCGGACCCGCTAGGTGAGGAGGGGACCCATGGAAGACACCACGCAACGGGATCTGGTTCCACCGACCTTCGATGGCTTCGACGGCGACCCGCGACATGCTGCTTCGCCGGCGCAATCGGAGGAGCTCCCCGGCCCGGTCGCGCCGCGATCTGCTGAACAGCTCTCTGCGTCCTTCGCAGTGCCCAGCGCTCGGGCCACTCCTGGCAACGCACTCGGCGAGCGGAGCGGTGTGATCGTCGCGCCCGGAGCGGCTGGGACCGAGGAAATGACCTTCGCCTCACGCGTGCCTCCGGACCATCCCGGTCTGCGCCTCGAGGGTCCTAGGGCGCGAGCGCTTCGCCGCGGGCCGATCATTCTCGTCGCCGCGCTGATCGGTGTTTCCGTGCTCATCGCGATGGCGATCGCCTTTTCGCCCCGCGCCGAGCAGGCCCACGCCGCGGTGCCCAGCCTTGGCGAAGGCGACCACGGCAAGAACGTCACGATCTCGGACACCGTCCAGAACGCCCCGGCGAACAACTCCCAAGTCCGTCCAGCTCCGCCGAAACTCGGGCCGCCGGTCCACGGTGCCGACCGCTCGGCCCAAGGCCCGGGCGAGCACCATGAGGCAACGAGCGCTCCCGTGTTCGGGGGCGCCTCGGTTCGCGACGTCGTTCGGGAGGAGCGCGCGAAGGCCTCCGGATCGTCAATCCTCGTCGACCTCGAAGGCCCCTCGGACAACACCCTGGCCGGGGCGGCCGCCGGCGTCACTGCACCATTCGCCGCAATGGCAGCCTCGGCGACGAAGGCCGAGCCGCCTTCTGCGGGTCTGCCCGTCGGCGGCGCCGGAACGGGAGATGCGAACATGCAACAGCACAAGAACGATTTCCTCTCGCGTGACGGCGTCAACACGGCGACGTATCTCGGTCAGCCGGTCGTGCTCCCCAGGAGCCCGTACGAAATCAAAGCCGGAACGATCATCCCGGCGTCGCTCCTAACGGCCATCAACAGCGACCTGCCCGGGCAGATCATCGGCCAGGTCCGCGAGAACGTCTATGACACCGTCTCGGGGAACTACCTGCTGATCCCGCAGGGTTCGAAGCTCCTCGCCACCTACGACTCGGCGGTCAGCTACGGTCAGGAGCGGGTCCTCTTTTGCTGGAATCGTCTGGTGAGGCCCGATGGCGTCTCGCTCTCCCTCGAATGCATGCCCGGAGCCGACCTCGCGGGCGCTTCCGGCGCAACTGACGACGTCAATCACCACTGGTGGCGAATCATCACTGGCGTAGCCCTCGGCACGCTCCTGTCCGCCACCGCCGATCGGGCCGCGGGCAACGTCACCGGCTACCAGCCCACCGTCGCCCAGAGCTGGGCGATGAACGCCGGCGGCGCCATCAACCAGGTGGGGCAGCAGATCACTCAGAAGAACCTCGCCATCCAACCCACCATCACCGTCCGCGCCGGCTACTCGGTGAACGTGATCGTCACCAAGGACATCGTGTTCCCGCCCTACGCGCGTCCGGCGACACCGT
Organism: Polyangia bacterium; assembly: GCA_035546895.1. Lineage (GTDB taxonomy): Bacteria > Myxococcota_A > Polyangia > Fen-1088 > Fen-1088 > JADGRB01. Next base: position 5,026 of record DASZVW010000689.1, on the reverse strand, counting down.
AGCCAACCGTTTTTCGAGACCATCGCAACCCCAAACAGGAGAACGCACCATGGAACGTGAGCACATCAGTCAAGCAGAGCTGGCCGGGCGGCTCGGGCAAGCGCCCGAAGTCGGGACCACTCCCGACGGCGTGAAGTACGCCCGGCTCAACATCGCCACCACCGAGCGCTACACCGACACCGGCGGCCAGATCCGCGAGAGAACGGAGTGGACCCGCGCCGTCGCCTGGGGCGATCTCGCGGAGACCGTCGCCTCCCGCTTCGACAAGGGCGCCGCGATCGTCCTTGGCGGCTCGATGCGGGTCAACAGCTACGAGAAGGAGGGGGCCAAGAACCGGGTTCTCGAGCTGCACGTGGACAAGGCCGAGCCGAATCTGGACCCGAGCAACTCGCGCAACGAGGCGCGGCTCGTCGGCGTCGTTCGTAATGTCGAGGGCAAGACCTTCGACAGCGGGACGAAGATGACCGTGGTCAGCCTGGCGACCACCACCAAGCAGAACGGCAAGGACCGCGAGGACTGGCACAGCGTCACCCTCTGGAACAAGGCCGCCGAGGCGGGCACCAAGGAGATCGGCGTCGGGGATCTGCTCTCGGTCAACGGCTCCGTCCGCCACCGGACCGTTCCTGGGCCCGAGGGCGTAGAACGCCGCCTCTCCGCGATCGAGGGACGCCAGTTCCAGGTCCTCGAGCGCTCCCAGGAGCGGGCACCGGAGGCTTCCGCGCGAGCCAAGACGCCGGAGCGAGGTTCGGATGGGCCCACCCCTCCTCGGACTCGGAGCCGGCAGCGCGGCAAGGGCGTGGAGCGCGGAGCCTAGCCATCCGCCGGGCGCGGGCCCACCGCGCCCGGCGTCCGTCCCTCCCGGGTGACCACAAGAGCATGCGTCGCCTCTCCATGGCCGAGAGGCCGCAGCTCGCTGGCGCGGCCGCCGACGTACTGCCGCAAGCCGGAAGAGGTCGCGCCGAAACGGGCGCGGGTCGCTGGAAACCCGCCGGCTGCGGCCACCTCTGGGAGTTCTCGGTGCGGCCAGAGGGCTGCCCGACCGCGCTTCATCGGGGGCGGCCGTCGAGCGAGACACGGAGGGGATGTGCCACGCCCGACCACCGCTGCCCCAGAAATGGACCGGCCGCCGGAAAGGTCGGCCAGGTCGCTCAGTGGGGGAGGGCTCACGGCGCCGCTGCGCCAGCCGCCCGCTCCCCGAGAAAGACGATTCGCCGTCCGTTTGCCGAAGAGGCTGCCGAGAAGGGGGACGGAGAGCCTTCCATGCCTTCCGATTCCCTCGAGTCCAACTTCAGTTCTTGGCTGCAGATCCCTGGCGGGTTCCCGGAGGAGATCGGGTGATGAATGCGCAAGCGACGGTCGAGGACGTATCTGCGCTGGCTGCCGAGGTGAGGGCGCTGCGGGATGAGATCCGTCGGCTTCGTGAGGCGACACCGCAATCGTTGGTCGACCTGAAAGTGGCGGCTGGGCACCTTGGTGTTTCCACCCGCACTCTTCGGCGGTGGGTCGAGGCGGGTCGAGTGCCGTTCCGACGGGTAGGGAGAACGCTTCGTTTTCCGTTGGCGGCGCTGAACCCTCGTTGATGTCCCGGCGAGGAACGCTGGGCTCCGCTGGCCCGCTGCGGAACCCAGGTGTTTGTCTGGGTCCAAACTCGAAGAGGCTGGCCTGAGACTCACGCTGAACCCTTTTCTCGTCGTCTGGCTCTCACAGTCAGATGAGGTGCTTTCGATGAAGGCTTTGGTCGAGTCGGTCGGCAAGGTGGGCAGCCGGGTCCGGCTGGGCGAGCACGAGCTAGTCTTCGACCAGCCTCGGTCCGTGCCCGGCGGCGAGGACCGCGGCCCGTCGCCCCTAGACGTCATGGCGGCAGCGGTGGGCGCCTGTGCCCACTACTTTGCGGCGGCATACCTGCACGGGAGGGGCTTGCCGACCGAGGGGTTAAGCGTCGAGGTCGAGGGAGAAAAGGAGCGCGTGCCTGTCTCCCGAATTGGGCGATTGGTCATGCGGGTCAGGGTGCCGGCTGGGCTTTCCGAGAAGCAAGTCAGCGGAATCGAACGTGCGATCAAGAGCTGCCCCGCGTACGGAACCCTGCTCCATTCTCCGTCGGTGGACATCACGATCGACTCCGGGGTCGCCGAGGCCCCCACGCAGGCGCAGTCCGCCTGACAGCGAGCGCACGGGCGGCCGTCGGGTAGCATTGGGTCGTGACCGAAGCGTCCCCTTCCGACGAGCGCCTTCTGGCGGACGCCCGGGCGGGGGACCGCCAGGCGCTCGAGGTGCTGCTGGAACGACACCAGGAGCAGGTGTACCGCTTCAGCTTGAAGATGTGCCGGGATCCCGAAGACGCAAAGGACGTCCTTCAGGACACGTTGCTGGCGATGGCCCGTGGCGTCCGCGACTTCCGGGGCGCGTCGTCGGTCGCGACCTGGCTTTACACGATCGCTCGCAGCTTCTGCATCAAGAAGCGGCGCAGGAGCAAGTTCGCGCCGGAGGAAGAACGTTCACTCGACTCCATGACCAGGGAAACGAAGAAACTCGCTGACCCCGCCGAGAGAGCAGACGAGGCGCTGGCCGGTAAGCAGGTCGAGGATGCGCTCGAACGGGCGATCGGCGAGCTCGAGCCGATGTATCGCGAAGTCCTCCTGCTCCGCGACGTCGAAGGATTGACCGCGCCCGAGGTCGCGGAGGTGCTGGGCCTGACCAGCCAAGCCGTGAAGAGCCGGCTGCACCGAGCCCGCCTGTCGGTGCGGGATCGGGTTGCTCCGCTCCTTGGGATCAAGACCGATCTTCCTACCGCGCCCGGAGATTGCCCGGACGTCCTGACGATGTTTTCTCAGCACCTCGAAGACGAGATCAGCGCGGAGGTGTGCGCGCAGATGGAGCGTCACCTCGAGGCCTGCGAACGGTGCCGCGGGACCTGCGATACGCTCAAGCAGACGCTCTCCCTCTGCAGCTCGAGCGTAGCGTCGGTATCGGTTCCCCCCGCGGTTCAGGCCTCCGTCCGGACGGCCCTCCGCGCGTTCCTCGCCGACAACAGCTGAACCCGAATCCTTTTGTCGGCGGGCGGCTCCAACGGCTCATGGAGATCAGATGGCAACCGTAGAACTGACCACGGAAGTGCAGGACAAGAAGATCGAATCTGAGAAGCCTCGGGTGGCGGGAGCCGGAGAACTCTGATGTGCCGCCGTGTCGCATGCTCGAAGTGCGGCCGCCCCACCTACGCGGGGTGCGGCATGCACATCGAGCAGGTGCTTGGAACCGTGCCGGCCGCCCAGCGCTGTCGCTGCCGCGAAGAGCGCGCCACGAACCCTTCCCCGGCGGCTAGTGGGCCTCGTGGTTGGCTCAAGACGCTTCTCGGAAAATAGCGACGAAGCGCGCTCGCCCAGCGGGGCGGTGCGAGGGCGCCAACTCCGTGCGATACTAGTTCCGTGCTTCGCGCTGCGCTCGTCGTCTTGCTGACGCTGGTCACCTTCCAGGTGAGCGGTATCGCGGCGGGCCTTGGCGATGGCCAGTGCGACGACGACAGCGGCTGCCTCGGAGACGTCTCCGGAGGGCAGTGCGCGCCGAACTGTCACTCGTGTAGCTGCTGTTCTCTCCCGACCGTGGTCGCCGGGGCAACGGGTCCCAACCTCGGGGTACCCGACAGCAAGGATGCGTCCTGGCTCCGCGCGGACGGGTGCCTCGCGCTGCCCGACCCTCAAGACATCCTGCACGTGCCGAAACCGCTCCTCGCGTAAGCAATCGAGCAAATCGGCGGGTGCGCCCTGCGTAACTACGCTGGGTGTCCGTCGGGGGCATGGCGCGAGCAAGGAGAGCGGGCAACGCCTGCTTGCTGCTCGCGCCGGGCAGAACCCATGCGGGGCTCTGCCTCGACCACGCGAGGAGATCCATGGACCGCAGACTGACTGTGGCGGCGATCGTCGCCGCCGGAGCCTGGGCGCGCACCGCCGTCGCCGAGGTCGATTCGACAGAACATGCGCGGTGTACTGGGCCCTTGGACGAGGCGGGCGTTGTGCGCTGCGCGCTCGCAGCAAGCCCGGAGGTGCGCGCCGCGCGCGCCGAGCTGGACGCGGCCAGCGGTCGGCGGGCGACCGCGAGCATCGTCCTGCCGAGCAACCCCACTCTCGGTGGGACCCTAGCCCGGAGGACAACGCCGGCTCCCGGCAGCGTCTCGGTTCCGAACTGGAGCGTGACGCTCTCGCAGGAGCTGGAGATCGCCGGCCAGCGTGGCGCGCGGGTTGACGCTTCCGAAGCCGAGGTGTCCGCGCGAACTCGCGGCGTGGTCGTTGCCGAGCAAGAAGTCACCGCCGGCGCGCTCGCCGCGTTCTACGAGGCACTAGCGGCTCAGGAGTCACTCCGATTCGCGGCGGAGCTGGCGGAGGGAGCCAAGGCGCTCGTCACCTACGCCGAGGCGCGAGCCAGGGAGGAGCTTATCGCTGGCGTCGAGGCCGATGTAGCGCGCGCCGAGGCGGCCCGTATCAACCTGATGCCGGTCGACGCAGAACGGAAGCTGGCGGAGGCGCGCGTGGCGCTGGCTGTCTTGCTCGACATCGAGCCCCGGACACTCCAGCTGCCGGCGGGCCTCCCATCCACCGCCATCCCGGAAGTGATCGCCCGTGCCCTCGCGACCTCCGGGGACGCTTCCCAGCTCGAGGAACAGGCCATGCGACTTCGTGGAGAGGTGGCGGCCGCGGACATGGAGCGGCAAGTCCTGGAGCGAAGACTGGCGCTCATCCGGCGTGGCCGCGTCCCCAATCCCACAGTCTCCGCCTTCGTGGCCCGCGAGGAGATTGATGACCGGGTTGTAGGCGTCGGTTTGTCGATTCCGATCCCCCTCCCCGAACCGGTCGGGCGGACCCGCAGCGGAGAGATCGCGGAGGCGATCGGTCATCTCCGAGCGGCCGAGGCATCCGCCGAGCTCGTCCGGCGGCGCGTACGGTTCGAGGTTTCCCGCGCTGTCGCGGCGTTGAGGGCGCGGCAGAGCGCCGCGGGCCTGATCGCCCCTGATCTCGTCACCCGGGCACATGCGGAC
>DASZVW010000688.1:0-4310 GCA_035546895.1 Polyangia bacterium | reverse complement strand
GACGAGGCGATCGGGAACCTCACCACGCTGCACCTCTGGAAGGAGCTCGATCCGGGGACCAGCCACTACGCGCAGTACGACCTCACCGAGGCCAAGGCGCTGCACATCGTCGCCTGGCGCGGACCGGACAAGCTGGTCGATCTCTATTGCGGCAAGGGGAGCCTCCAGGGGCAGCTGGTGCGCCTCCCCGACCGCGACGGGATGTTCGCGCTGGTGAACTGGGGGCCGCAGGGGTACCAGGGTTTTCTCTTCACCGGCGACGTCCGGAGCTGGCGCGAGACCGCGATCTTCAAGTTCGATCCCGACGCGGCGGTGGCGATCGAGATCCGCAACCCGCAGGGGCGGCTCCTCTTCACCAAGGAGGCCGGCCGCTGGAGGGGCGCCCGCAGCGGACCGCGCGGCGGCGCGCCGGCGCCGCTCGCGAGGCTCGACGCCGCCAAGATCACCCAGCTCCTCCGCGACTACCAGTCGCTGGCCGCCGACGACTTCGGGCCGCGGTCGGCGCGCGCCGGCTCGGGCGTCGACGACGCCGAGCGGACCGGCGGCGTGATCCGCATCGGGTTGGCGGGCGGCGCCGACCTCACCCTGCGGGTCGGCAAGCCGGCCCACGACGAGAGCCGCTTCGCGATCAAGGACAGCCGCTGGGCGGTCAAGGACGGCGGCGACGGGACGCTCTACGCGCTCTCCCCTTACACCGCGGGCTGGGCGCTGGCCGACGCGCGCCGGTTCGAATGACGCCGGGGCGCGGCGCCGCCGTCAGCGCGGCGTCTTCTCGGCCGTCGCGGTGACGTCCGACCAGTCGTCGGTGCGGAACGGCGCCGCCGGCAGGTCGACGCCGTTGCGGAGCGTGTTGGGCGGGTCGTTCCCCCAGCCGTACCGCACGGCCAGCGGCGCGGCGACCTCCGGGCTGGAGACGATCACCCCGTCGCGATCGAGACGGGCGGCCACCTCGTGCCAGACGCGGTCGGCGCCCGCGATCAGGAACCCGCGCGGCGGCGCGCCGTCGCTCGTCTCGAGCCCGCCCGCGACGGAGCCGAAGCGGATCCGGATCGCCGAGCCGGCGCGCGCGGCGGCCAGGAACGTCGGGCCGGTGGCCACCACGTCGCGCCCGTAGGCGAGGCGCAGCGCCGCCAGCGCCAGCCGCCGGCCGACCTCGCGCTTCTCGCGCGGGTGGAGGTTGGTCCCCTCGCCAATGTCGAGCGTCACCGCCATCGCCGTCCGCGGCTCGCGCAGCGCCGCCGCCTGCGCCTCGCGCAGCTCGGCCCAGCTCCCCTCGCCGGGCGGCGCCTTGACCGGCGACTCGTCGAAGTTGGGGAGCTGCACGAACAGGAACGGCAGCGCCGGCTCGCGGAAGGCGGCGCGCCAGGCGCGGATCATGGCGGCGAACAGCGTCCGGTACTGCGCCGCGCGCCCGACGTTGGACTCCCCCTGGTACCAGATGACGCCGGCCACCGGCAGCGGCGCCGGGACGGTCAGCGGCGCCACCATCGCGTTCCAGAGCACCGTCGCGCTCTGCGGATCGTCGGCGCCCAGCGAGGCCGGGCGGGTCGACCAGTCGGCCTTGATGGGCGGCAGGCGGCGCTCGATCTTGTACTGCCAGGCGCCCGCCAGCGGCAGCGGCGCCACGCCCGTCCCGGGGTCGCTCGGGCCGACGGAGAGCTGCACGGCGGTGCCGGCGAAGCCCCCCGAGCCGTAGTGGTCGAACACCCGGACCGCCAGCAGGTTGCGCCCCGGCTTGACCAGCCGCGCCGGCACCAGGTAGTGGCGCGGGGCCGCGTAGTACTGCGGCGTCTCCGCGCCGGTGGCGCCGATCCGCTCGCCGTTCCAGTAGGTGACGTCGAAGTCGTCGATGGCCCCCAGCGAGAGCGCCAGGTCGCGGCCCGCCCAGGCCTCGGGGACGGTCACCTCGCGGCGGAACCAGACCGCGCCGTCGATCTGCAGCCCGGCGCTCTCCCAGACCTGCGGGAGCTCCATCTTGGCCCAGCCGCTCCCCGCCCCCTTGGCGAAGCCGAGCCGCTCGCCGCGGTTGCCGGTGTCCTGGTGGAAGTTCTTGGCCTCCCAGGCCGCCAGCGCCTGGGCCAGCGCCGCGCGGCGGTCGGGATCGTGCTCGGCGGCGTCGAGCGCGGCGACCAGCGGCGCCAGCGCCGGGTCGGCGGCCAGCGCCGGGCGCGGCGTCCAGGCCTCGGCGGGCGTGCCGCCCACGGCCGAGAGGATGAGCCCCACCGGCACGCCGAGCGCGCGGTGGATCTCGCGGCCGAAGTGGTAGGCGACCGCCGAGAACCCCGCGGCGCTCTCGGCGTCGCAGCGCTGCCACCTCCCCGCGACGTCGGGCTTGGGCGCGTAGGCGGTCCCCGGATCGACGGTGAAGAGGTGGATGCCCGGGCAGCCGCCCGCGACCGCGTCGTCGGCGCCCAGCGAGCGCGCGAGCGGCAGCTCCATGTTCGACTGCCCGGAGGCGAGCCACACCTCGCCGCTCCAGACGTCGCCGAAGCGGAGCGCGCGCGACCCCTCGACGGTGAGCTCGAACGGCCCGCCCGCCTCCAGCGCCGGCAGCGCCAGCGCCCACCGCCCGGCGGCGTCGGCCTTGGTGGCGGCGGTCCGGCCGGCGAGCGCGGCGCGGATCGCCTGCCCCGGCGCGTCCGTCCCCACGAGCCGCACCGGCCGGCCGCGCTGGACGACCATGTGGTCGCCGATCAGCGACGACACCTCGGTCTGGACGGTCGCGGGCTGGGGAGCCGCGCCGCGCGCCGGCCCGGTCGCCGTGGCGGCGAGGAGCGCGACCAGGAGCCCGCTCGTCTTCGTCATGCGGCGAGGTTACACCGGCGGCGCGGCGCCATCGACGCGGGACGCGGCGGAGCTCGGCCGTTCAGGCCAGCGCACCCGAGACCACGGTCCCCGTCCCGACGTCGGTGCCGACGGTCGCCGCCGAGACGCCGACCGCCGCCAGCATCGTGCGCCCGTAGGCCCCCAGGCTGTCGATCGGCGGGACGTCACCGCTCGAGGAAGCGGCGCCCGTCTGGGAGTCGATCGCCACCGCGCCGTAGTCGCTCCCCACCGGGGCCACGCCGCCGATGATCCCGCCCTTGAACGGCTTGCCGATGGTGATCGACACCTGGTGGTTGGGGTTGTGCTGGCGCCCGTCGGTGTTTCCGGGCCCGATGGTCCGACCGAACACGTTGAGCGACATCAGCGTCACCTGGTCGGAGAGGCCGGCGCTGGCGAGCTGCTGCATGAGCGAGGCGATGGTCGCCACCCCCGACACCGTCTGCGCGGTCTCGGTGGCGAGCCCCACGTCGCGGTGGTTGTCGCCGCCGAACGGGATGTGCACGGAGATGACCGGCGCGACCTTCATCTGGATGAGGGTGATGGCCGCCAGGATCTGGGAGGCCGCGGTGTTGTCGGTGATCGAGCCGAGGGCGTCGAGCAGGCTCTGGTTGATGCTGCGCACCTGCTGCTGCGAGGTGACCAGCCCGTCGACGAACGCCTGCTGCGCCGGGCTGGCGCCGTTCTTGTAGAGGTCGTAGAGCTGGTTCATCGTCTGGTCGCGCAGCGCTTGCAGGTTGGTGAGCGCGCCCGGCGCGCTGGTCAGCGTCGCCTTCAACGCCAGCGCGGGGACGATGGGGAGCGGCGCGCCGTCGTAGGAGATCCCCTCCGACGGCGTGCTGGCGCCCATGCAGATTGGCTGTGTCTGGATCGTCCCCAGGCAAGGGGCCAGCGCCCGCGCCAGCAGCGACGGCAGCATCTCATCGGCGGCGGTGACGCCCATCAGCTTGAGGACGTTCGGCTCCTCGGGGTGGACGGGCGTGTTGGTCATCAGGTGCCAGAAGCAGGTCCGGTCGAGGACGTTCTGCGGCAGCGTGGCCCAGGGGGCGGCGGCGGTGCTCGACTTCCCGCCCAGCGTCAGCGGCGTCGCCGCCATCGACGGGTCGGCGCTGTGGACGATGTTGGGGTCCTCGTACGTCCCGGGGACGCTGGCGTTCAGCGGGTCGCCGTTCCCGGAGGTGTTGAAGATGATGTATTGCGCCTGCGGGTTCGAGCCGCAGACCGGGACGGCGCCGCCCGCGAAGGCGCGCCGCGGGTTCAACAGGAACGACGGTGGCAGGCCGGTGGCCAGCGCCCGCAGGCCGACCAGCCCCGCGCCGAACAGCGTCGTCTTCAGCCCTTGCCGGCGGGTGATCATCGCGGCCTCCTCACATCCCGATCCCGATCGCCGACGGCGCCAGGCAGGCGGCGACGAAGGTCGATTGCAGCGCCGCGGTGGCGGTCGCCCCCTGCGCCATGGCGGCGGCGAAGTGCTGCTGCAGGAGCGT
>DASZVW010000687.1:0-2434 GCA_035546895.1 Polyangia bacterium | reverse complement strand
AGGAGCTGGTCGAGCAGCGCGATCTCGTCCGTGCGGCCGAAGAAGGTCTCGGCGTTCCGCTCGTCGAACGGCACGAACGCGCCGAACAGGCCGCCGGGGGGGGCGCCGGCTTCCGTCATCCGCGCCTAACTTTGACGGATGTCGGACTCCAGCATCTCGGGCTCTTCGTCATAGTCCGAGATGATGATCTCTCGATTGTGGGCGTCCGTCGAGGACGGCGTGAAGAACCCCTCCACCAGGTCGGCCACCTCCTCGTGCGAGGTGCCGCGCTTGACGGTGGCCAGCGCGTAGACGACGTGCCCGTCGTCGACCACGGAGAGGAACCCGATCCGCCGCCCGTCCTCCACCGACCAGAGGTCCCACGACTCGCCGGCCTGGGTGCGGGTCACGCGCGTCGCGTAGAACGTGCGCGGCTCGTGGCGGGTGATGGGGGTGATTTTCGGATCGCGCGCCAACCTCAATCTCCGTCGGAAGGGGCTGAGGATAACGAGCAACCGCCGTCGCGGCAAGCGCCGCGGCCGCCGCGCAAGCTCAGTAGCGGTAGTGCTCGGGCTTGTACGGACCTTCCTTGGCGATGCCGAGGTAGCTGGCCTGGCGGTCGGTCAGCACCTCCAGCTCGACGCCCAGCTTGGCGAGGTGCAGGCGCGCCACCTTCTCGTCGAGCTTCTTCGGCAGGGTGTAGACCCGCCCCGGCTCGTAGCCGCCGATGCCCGACAGCGTCGGCTTGCCCTGCGCCGCCAGCCAGAGATCGACCTGCGCGATGGTCTGGTTGGTGAACGAGTTGCTCATCACGAAGCTCGGGTGGCCGGTCGCGCACCCGAGGTTCACCAGCCGCCCCTCGGCCAGCACGATGATCGACTTGCCGTCCGGCCAGATCACCTCGTGCACCTGCGGCTTCACCTCGACCCACTTGTGCTTGCGGATGTTGGCGATCTCGATCTCCGAGTCGAAGTGGCCGATGTTGCACACGATCGCCCGGTGCTTCATGGCGTTCATGTGCGCCTCGGTGATCACGAACTCGTTGCCGGTGGTGGTGACGAAGATGTCGCCGCGCGAGGCGGCCTTGTTCATGGTGGTGACCTCGTACCCCTCCATGGCGGCCTGGAGCGCGCAGATGGGGTCGATCTCGGTGATCAGGACGCGCGCCCCCTGGCCCTTCATGGCCTGGGCGCAGCCCTTGCCGACGTCGCCGTAGCCGGCGATGACCACCACCTTGCCGGAGAGCATGACGTCCGTCGCCCGCATGATGCCGTCTGGCAGCGAGTGGCGGCAGCCGTAGAGGTTGTCGAACTTGGACTTGGTGACGGAGTCGTTCACGTTGATGGCCGGGAAGAGCAGCTCCTTCTTCTGCGCCATCTGGTAGAGGCGGTGGACGCCGGTGGTGGTCTCCTCGGAGACGCCCTTGATGTTCTTGGCCGCCTGGGCGAAGAAGCCGGGCCGCTCCTTGAGCGCGCGCTTGACGAGCGCGTAGAGCACGCGGCCCTCCTCGTGCCCCGGGTCCTTGTCGAGGAACGAGGGGTCCTTCTCGGCGCGCACGCCGAGGTGGACCAGCAGCGTCAGGTCGCCGCCGTCGTCGAGGATCAGGTTGGGGGTGCCGCCGTCCGACCACTGCAGCACGCGCCAGGAGTAGTCCCAGTACTCTTCCAGGCTCTCGCCCTTGACGGCGAACACCGGCACGCCGCGGTCGGCGATGGCGGCGGCCGCGTGGTCCTGGGTGCTGAAGATGTTGCACGAGCACCAGCGGATGTCGGCGCCGAGCGCCTCGAGCGTCTCGATCAGGACCGCCGTCTGGATGGTCATGTGCAGCGAGCCGGCGATGCGCGCCCCCTTGAGCGGCTTCCCCTTGGCGAACTCCTCGCGGGTGGCGATGAGGCCCGGCATCTCGGTCTCGGCGAGGTCGATCTCCTTGCGCCCGAACCCGGCGAGCGAAAGCTCACGGACCAGGTAGTCCGGCTTTCCGTTCACGACCGGGGCTCTCTTGAAGGTGGTGGTCTCGGGCATGGCTCTTCTCCTGCTATCCTGATATCGCGATTTGTGGATAAGGTCGGACTCCCCACAAACTGACAGCCCGGGTTGGGCTTGTCAAGGCGGGGCCCAGCCGGCGGGGTCCGGGGCCGACGCCGTCAGGCGGCGGGGACGTGGAACCAGAAGGTGGCGCCCGCGCCCGGCGTGCTGTCGACGCCGATGGTGCCGCCGTGCTGCTCGACGATGGCGCGGCAGAGGTAGAGCCCGAGCCCGAGGCCGCTGGTCCCCTGCGAGGCGGCGCCGCGGACGAAGCGAGCGAAGATCCGCGCCTGCTCCTCGGCCGAGAGCCCCGGCCCGCGATCGCACACCTCGATCCGCGCCGTCGCCGGCCCCGCGGCCGCCAGGCGCACGGTGATGCTCGATCCCGGCGGCGCGTAGCGGACCGCGTTCTCGAGCAGGTTGGTGAGCA
>DASZVW010000686.1:0-9015 GCA_035546895.1 Polyangia bacterium | reverse complement strand
GGGCCGCCCCGCGCGGCACGCCCGCCAGGGCCAGCGCGCGCGCCGCCCAGCCCGCCAGCCCCGTGAAGGCCGGCGTGGCGTGGAAGCGGGCGTCGACCTGCCGGTGGTGCGCCTCGCCGGCCGCCACCTTCGGCGAGGTCGCGGCGCCGGCCACCGCCCCGCACATCGCCAGCAGATCGGGCGCCATGGCCCCCAGCAGGAACGCCGGGTCGTCGTCGACCTGCCGCGCGACCGCCGCGTGCCCGAAGAAGTTCACGCGGCGAGCTTACCGCGCGGTCAAGCGCGCGGCAGCGTCACGGTGAAGGTGGCGCCCGCGCCCGGCGCGCTCGCCACCTCGATCCGCCCGCCCATCGCGCTCACGATCTCGCGGCAGATCCAGAGCCCCAGGCCGAGGCCGCCGAACTCCCGCTCGGAGATCGCGCGCTCGAACTTCTCGAAGATGCGCGCCTGGTTCTCGGCCGCGATGCCGATCCCCCGGTCGCGCACCACCACCACCGCGTCGGCCGAGCCGGCGCGGACCTCGACGTCGACCGGCTGTCCGGCGCCGTACTTGAGGGCGTTCGAGAGGACGTTGCTCACCACCTGATCGACCCGCGCGCGGTCCCAGCGCCCCACGATGGCCGGCGACGACGACAGGCGCAGAGGCGTGCCGGCGCCCGCCGCCTCCGGCTCCAGCCGGCCGACCGCCTCCCCGACCAGCTCCGAGAGATCGACCTCCGCCAGCTCCAGCACCAGCCGCCCGGCGCCGAGGCGCGAGACGTCGAGGAGCTGATCGATGAGGCCGCCCAGGCGGACCACCAGGCGCTCGGCGTCCTGCAGCCGGTGCGCGGCGGCGTCGCGCTTCCCGCGCTCGTCGGCGGGGAGCGACCGCAGCGCGCTCCCCAGGCGCTCCAGGTTCAGCCGCGCGGCGGTCAGCGGCGTCCGCAGCTCGTGCCCGGCCACCGAGAGGAAGTCCTCGCGGATCCGGACCGCCTGCTGCGCCTCCTGGTAGAGGCGGGCGTTGTCGGCCGCCAGCGCGGCCCGAGCGCTCAGATCGGTCGCCACCCGCAGCTCGTCGGGGCCGTACTGGCGGCCCGACTCGGCGAAGGTCAGCGTGATGGCGCCCAGGATCCGCTCGCGCGCCACCAGCGGCAGCGCCAGGCTCGAACAGGGCGCGAGCGCGTTGACGAGCGCGCGGTGCTCCTCGTCCACCGTGTTGACGGCGACGGTCCGGGCGTCGACGTCGCGCAGGAGCTCCGGCTTTCCGGTCACGATCACGCGCGCCGCCGGGTGCCGGGAGCCGCGCCCGGGCGGATAGCGATAGAGCCGCTCGAGCAGGGCCTCCCGGTCGGCCCGCGCGTGCGCGGTGGCCACCCGGCGGAGCGCGCCGTCCTCGGCGACCATGTCGATCACGCACCAGTCGCAGAGGTGCGGGATGACCAGCTTGGCCAGCGACCGGAACGTCGCCTCGATGTCCAGCGAGCCGGCGAGCGTCACGCTGCAGGCGGCCAGGAACTCGGCCTCGGCGCGGGCGCGCTCCTCCTGGGCCTGCCGCTCCAGCTCGGCGGTCATGTCCTTGAACACCATCCCCACGTGGGTGACGGCGCCGGCGGCGTCCCGCAGCGGGAAGAAGGTGGAGGACATGGCGATCCGGCGCCCCGCCGTCACCTTCACCTGGGTGAGCGCGCGCGGGTCGTACCAGAGCGGCGGCGTGGTGATCACCTCGCCGGCGAAGGCCCGCTGCACGAGGCCCAGCACCCCGTTGGCGGCGGCGATCTCGTCGCGCAGGATGTTGTACTCGGGCGGCGGCTCGGAGCCGAACAGGTCCCGGAACGCCTGGTTGGTGAGCAGGCTCCGGCCGCCGACGTCATAGATCTGGAGCCCCACCGGCGCCAGGGCGAACAGCGCCTGCAGGAGCAGGCTCGAGCCCGGAATTTCGGCGAGCTTCTCCTTGACCCGCCCGAGCTCCTCGACATCCTGCATCCCGGAACCCGAAGCTATCACGCCCGGCCCCGTGCTGGAGCGGCGGCCCCTCGGTCCTGGGGACCGCCCTGACCGGGATGGGGAACGACCGAGGCCGAGAGCTCCTGCGTCGTCTACGGGATGCCGCGCGCGGTGGTCGAGGCGGGCCAGTCCGACGGGACGGCACCGATCGACGGCCTGGCCGCCGAGATCTGCCGCCGGCTCTGAGCGCGCGGGCCGCTACGAGCTGAGCGCGCGCGGGACCGCCCGGGTGAGCGCCTCCCGGAGCAGGCCGACCCGGTTGCGCGCCGCCAGGAGCTGCTGCCGGAGCGCGTCCGTCTTGCGGGCCAGGTCGTCGAAGCCGACGCCGCGGGCGTCGCCCTGCAACGCCTCGCCGGCGGCCACCACGCCCCCCATCCGCGCCTCCAGCTCCTCGAGCGCGCTCACCACCGGCGTGATCTCCTCCGCCCGCATCCCGCGGTCGATCTTGTGCTCGGCGGCCAGCTTCTGCGCGGCCGCGTTGAGGTCGGCGGCCTCGCGCCCGATCGCCTCGAACCGCCCGACCAGGGCGGCGTAGGCCTCGCCGCGCCGCTGGACCTCGAGCGCGCGCGTCCGGATCGCCTCGGCGTGCCCCTCCTGCGCCTGCCGGGCCGCCGTCAGCGCCGCGCTCAGCGCCTGGGCGCGCCCCTGCAGGTCCTCCTCGCAGGCTGCGACCTTGCGCAGCGACTCGGCCGCGCGCCCCAGCCCCTCGGCGGAGTCGAGCGCGGCGCGGCCCACCGCCTGCGCCAGCGCGGCGAACCGCTGCAGCGTCTCGTCGAACGCCCGGGCGGCGTCGACCAGCGGCGAGGCCTCGGCCGGCTTTCGGTCCGCCACAGGGCCCTCAGCGCCCCGCGCGCGTGGTCTCCTGCGAGGGCAGGAGGGCGCCCGGCCGCGTGGCGGGCGGCGCGGCGGGCGGCGGGCCGGCGAGGAGGCCGACGTAGTCGGCCAGGATGTGCAGCGACTCGTCGAGCACCAGGCTGTCGGCGGCGCGCGCCCCCGCGGAGGCCGGCTCGTCGGGATCGGCGTCGGGCTTGGCGGCCCCGGGGGGCGGCGGCTCGATGGTTCCGGCCATGCGCGGCGGCAGCCCGGGGAGCCCGGCGTCCTTGACGGTGATCTCGTAGCTGGGGATGACCGAGTCCTCGGCCTTGGCCTTGGTCGCGATCGCCTTGTCGATCTCCTTGTCGCGGGCCAGCTCGCGCCGGCGCTGGGCCTCGTTGAGCGACACCGAGGCGTCCTCCACCCGCGCGCGCAGGTGGCCGAGCTCCTGGCGGAGCTCGTCGAACGCCGGGTCCTTGGCCACCCGCTGGGTCGAGGCGTCGCGCAGCGCCGGCAGGTAGGGGGCCACCTGGCCGAACGGCTTGAAGCGCGCCGAGGGGACGGTGTCCCAGGGGAGCGGGTCGGCCAGCTTGGACTCGCCGACCGGCACCACGCCGCTGGCCGCCGGGATGAGGATGTCGGAGGCCACGCCGCGCAGCTCGGTGGAGGCGCCGCTCGGGCGGTAGAACTTGCTCACCGTCAGCTTGAGCGCGCCCGGATCGAAGGCGTGCGCCAGGTGCGAGCGGTCCATCACCTCGGCGAGCGGCATGATGGTCTGCACCGTCCCCTTGCCGAAGGTCGACGGATCGCCGACCACCACCGCGCGCCCGTAGTCCTGCAGCGCGCCGGCGACGATCTCCGAGGCCGAGGCGCTGAAGCGGCTGATGAGCACCACCAGCGGCCCCCCGTAGCGCGCGCTGGCCCCCTTGTCGGCGTCGACCTCGATGGCGTTGCTGGCGTCGCGGGTCTGCACCACCGGCCCGCCGCCCACGAACAGCGAGGCCAGGTCGATCGCCTCCTGCAGCGAGCCGCCGCCGTTGTGGCGGAGATCGAGCACCAGGCCGCGGACCTTCTCGGCCTGCAGCTTGGCGACCAGGCGGGCGACGTCGGCGGTGGCGCCGTGGCTGCCGTTGTTGTCAGCGCCCGAATAGAACGACGGCAGGTCGATGATCCCGAGGCGCAGCGGGGCGCCGCCCGGGCGCGGCAGGTCGACCAGGCGCGCCTTGGCCTTCTGGTCCTCGAGCTTCACCTCGGCGCGCGTGAGCCGCACGGTCTTGGAGGCGCCCACCGGCGGCGAGATGGTCAGCGTCACCAGCGTCCCCTTGGGGCCGCGAATCAGCTCCACGATGCGGGTGAGCGGCATGCTGGTGACGTCGACCGGCGCCCCGGTCGCCTGCGCGACGGCGATGATGCGGTCGCCGGGCTTGAGCGCGCCGGAGAGCGCCGCCGGGCCGCCCGGCACCAGCTCGCGGATGGTGCAGAGGCCGTCCTCGGTCTCCAGCGTGGCGCCGATGCCGAACAGCGAGAGGTTCATGGAGATCGACAGCGACTCCATCGACTCCTTGTCCAGGTAGTCGGAGTGCGGATCGTAGACGTGCGTGAGCGCGTCCAGGTAGATCTCCAGCACCTCCTCGTCGTCGAGCTCGCTCATGTTCTTGAGCTGCAGCTCGTGGCGCCGGATCAGCGCCGCCGCGATGTCGTGCGGCGGCTTGTCGCCCAGCTTCTCCTCCAGGTACTCGGCGCGGAGCTGCTTCTTCCACAGCTCGTGCGCGGCGGTCAGATCGCGCGGGCGCTCGGCGTGCTCGCGGTCGATCTGCAGCCGGTCGTTGGACTTGAAGTCGAGGTGGCCGGCGTGCAGCAGCTGGGTGTCGAAGGCCACCTGCTGCCGCAGCCGCTCGAGGAAGCGGGCGAAGATGGTGTGCGCCGGCGTGGTGTCCCCCTCGAGGCGCGTCGCCTGGGCCAGCGTGGCGCGCAGCGGGGCCAGCTCGTCGACGTCGGCGCGCAGGAACAGCGAGCGCGTCCCGTCGAGGGCGTCCATGTAGCGATCGAGCAGCTTGCTCGCCAGCTGCTCGTCGAGCGGGTGGTGCGAGAGCTGGGAGCTCGCCAGCAGCGAGGTGGTCACCCGGGTGATGTTGGCCTCGGTGGCGCGCCGATCGGGCGCCGCGGGCGGCCCGGCCAGGGCCAGCGTGGCGGCCAGGGTGAGCGCCAGGACGGCGGGGAGGGACCAGAACCAGGGCCTACGCGGCGGCTGCTTCATGCCTGACCTAGGATGCACCCACCAGACTTTAAGGGCATCGCCCCAATATGAAAGATGCGGGGCGCCGGTCAACCCAGAAAGCCGCCCCCGGCCGCCGTATACTCCGCCCGTGCGTCAGAGGTCCGTCGCCGGTCCGCATGGGACCTGAGGCCTCGCGCTCAGCTCACGCACTGCCCGGGCTGTCGCTTGGTGGCGTGGAGCTCCTTCGCCGCGTCGACCGCCTCGGGGGACTTCGGGTAGCGGCCGACCAGGGTGCGCAGCAGCGTGCGGGCGTCCGAACAGAACGACAGCTCCTCGAAGGCGTGCGAGAGCTGCCACATCGCCTCGGGCGCCGCCGGCGCCGGCGGGTGCAGCGCGAGCAGCCGCTGGAACACGGCCACCGCGTTCGAGTACCGCGCCTCCTCGAGGTACGAGCGGCCGATGGCCAGGTACCCCTCCGCCGCCCGCGGATCCTGGGGGAAGCGATCGACGAAGGCCTGCGCGTAGCGCCGGCCGCGCTCGCGCTCTCCGGAGGCCAGCAGGGCGGTCGCCTGGCGCCAGAGCTCGTCCTTGTCGTCGGGCAGGAAGAGGCCGATCCGGTCGGCGATCGCGGCGTCGCTCTGCTCGAGCGCGGCCAGGCGCTGGTCGAAGCGGGCGCCCGCCGCCTGCCGCGCCTGGTCCTGGCGCCGGAGCGTCTCGGCCAGCTCGGCGGTCCGCGCCGCCAGCGCCGTCACCTGCGCGTCGAGCCGCGCGGCCGCGGTTGCGGCGGCGTCCTTCGCGCTCCAGCGCGCCTCGGCCTGCGCCAGCGCGCGGCTGAGCTCGGCGATCTCGGCGCCGCGATCGACCGCCGGGCGGGCCTGCAGGCGCCCCTGCAGCTCGGCGACCTCGGCCCGCAGCTTCCGCCCTTGAAAGACGCTCATGCACCCCGCCGTGCCCACCAGCACCAGCACGGCGAGGCATGCAGGGTGATCCCGACGCGCTCTCGCGCCGGCGGCCGTCTGGATCTCTTTCGTCGTCACGGTTCGCGCTCGCTCTCGCCGCCAGCCGATGCATCCGACGTACCTGCACCGTTCAGGTGGGGCAAGGCCGACTTCACGCCGCGGCGCCGTCAAAAGAACGATCGCCGAGGCGGACGGCCGTCACCGGAATGAACGAACGCCGCGGGCGGTTGTCGCAGCGGACGATGAAGCACGCGCGTTCACGGATGGCGGGGCGGCTGTTCTGGCGGGCGGCCGAGTGGTCGGCGGTCATGGCCGCGCTCACCTGGCTGCTGCTCTGGGCCTGGGCGGTCAGCCGTCGCGCGCCAGCCGGATCCCGCTCATCTGCCAGCGCGCCTCCGGCGGGAAGAAGTTCCGGTAGGTCGCCCGCAGGTGGCCGGCCGGCGTGAGGCAGGAGCCGCCGCGCAGGACCATCTGGCTGCACATGAACTTGCCGTTGTACTCGCCCAGCGCTCCCGCCGGGGGCCGGTAGCCGGGATAGGGCGCGTACGCGCTCTGGGTCCACTGCCAGACGTCGCCGAACATCCCGGCCGCGGCCGGCCCCGGGTGGTGGCGGCCGGCGTCGGCGAAGTGACCGGCCACCGCGGCGCCGGCGGCGGCGTGCTCCCACTCCGCCTCGGTCGGCAGCCGGGCGCCCGCCCAGCGGGCGAAGGCGTCGGCCTCGAAGTAGCTGACGTGCGCGACCGCCTCCTCGGGATCGACGGGCCGCACGCCGCCCAGCGTGTAGACCGACCAGCCGCCCTCGCCCGCCTCCCAGTAGAGCGGCGCCCGCCAGCCCTCGCGCTGGACCCGCTGCCAGCCGTCGGAGAGCCAGAGCTCCGGGCGCTGGTAGCCGCGGTCGCGCATGAAGTCCAGGTACTCGCCGCAGGTGACGGGGCGCTCGGCGAGGGCGAACGCCTCCAGGAAGCGCCGGTGGCGCGGCCCTTCGTTGTCGAAGGCGAACCCCGCCCCCTGGTGGCCGACGGCCGCCACGCCCGCCTCGAACGACCGGAAGCGGAGCGGGGCCGGCGGGCGGCGCGCCGGCGCGGGCGGCGCCTGGTAGGCCGGACGCAGCGGCTGTTGCCCGAGCGCGTGCTTGATGTCGGTGAGCAGCAGCTCCTGGTGCTGCTGCTCGTGGTGCAGCCCCAGCTCGAGGGTGGCCGCCGCGGCGGCCGGGACCTCGCCTTCGAAAAACCGCTCGACCGCGGCGTCGACGCGCGCGCGGTAGTCCCGCACCTCCGCCAGCGACGGGCGCGAGAGCTGCCCGCGGGACCCGCGCTCGACCCGCGGCCCCAGCCCCTCGTAGTACGAGTTGAACAGGAACCCGTACCGCGGGTCGACCGGGCGGTGGCCGGCGAGGTGCGGCGCCAGGACCAGCGTCTCGAAGAACCAGGTGGTGTGGGCCAGGTGCCACTTGGTCGGGCTCGCCTCGGGCATCGACTGCACCATCTGGTCCTCGGCCGACAGCGGCGCCGCCAGCGCGGCCGTGCGCGCGCGGACGGCCCGATAGTCGTCGAGGAGGCCCATGGTCGGTCCCGCACACAACGTAACGCCGCGCCGGCCCTTGCGCCGCCCGGGGCCGGAACCATATCGGAAGGACCAGCCCGCGCGAGGAGAATGCCCGTGAGCGAGACCCACTCCAGGACCGTGCCGCACGCCAACTCCAACTCCAGTTCCACGAAGATGGACAAGCTGCGCGCGCGGCGGGCGGCGCCGCTGGCCACCCCCAGCGACCTCGACGCGGCGGCCGCCAAGGAGGTGGGCGCGGCGATGAACCGCCTCCTGGCCGACGTGTTCGCGCTCTACGTCAAGACCAAGAACTTCCACTGGCACATGAGCGGTCCGCACTTCCGCGACTACCACCTGCTGCTCGACGAGCAGGCGGACCAGATCTTCGCCATGACCGACCCCATCGCCGAGCGGGTTCGCAAGATCGGCGCCCCCACGCTCCGGTCGATCGGGCAGATCGGCAAGCTGCAGCGGGTGCTGGACAACGACGCCGCGTACGTCGAGCCGTCGGACATGCTGGCCGAGCTGCGCGAGGACAACGCCACGCTGGCGGCGGCCATGCGCGAGGTGCACGACCTCTGCGACGAGCACCGCGACGTGGCCAGCGCCAGCCTGCTGGAGGTCTGGATCGACGAGACCGAGCGCCGGGCCTGGTTCCTGTTCGAGACCATCAAGAGCGCCGACTCCGGCGGTCGCTAGGCGGCCCGTTGTCGGCGCCGAACCGCGTGATATCTTCCGCCCCGCCATGAACGATCTGCGCGGACTGCTGGACGACTTCGTGACCAAGGTGGCCGCTCTCATCGAGCGGGAGACGCTGACGCGCACCCGGGCGGCCGCGCTCGGCGTGTTCGACGGGACGGGCGGCGGACGCGGGGCCCGGCTCGCGCTGGCGGGGCTCGGCCGCTCCCGCCGGAAGGCGCCGGTCCAGCTCTGCCCGGTCCCCGGCTGCGAGAACCGGGCGGCGCCGGTGTTCGGCATGGTCTGCGCCGAGCACAAGGACCTGCCCAAGGCGACGATCAAGAAGTACCGGGAGGCGCGCCGCGTGGCCGGCCCGGCGGGCGCGGCGAGGCCGGCCGCCGCGGGCGCGCGCAAGAAGCGGCGGCCCCCGAAGACCGCCAGAGCGAAGGCCGCGAAAGCGAAGGCCGCGAAAGCGAAGACCGCCAAAACAGCCGCCCGCAAGGCATCGCCGGCCCGCGCCAAGGCGCCGGTGAGGACGGCCCGCAAGCGACCGGCGCGCCTGCAGGCGGTGGCGCCCGTCAGCGCGCCGACGGAGACGCCGGCCGCCGCGCCGACGCCCCCCACCCCGCCCGCGCCCGACGCGACCGCCTAGCGGCGCGGGAGCCGTCGGGCGGGCGCGCCGCCACGGCGTGATCGGCGACACCGTAACACGGAGCTCGGCGCGGTTTGCAGACCCGCCCCTCGCCGCCCTCTCGAATTTTCGCGGTCGCGCCCGTCAGGTTATTGAGATTCCGGGGTCCGCCATCGCGCGACGTCGCG
>DASZVW010000685.1:0-8275 GCA_035546895.1 Polyangia bacterium | reverse complement strand
AGCCGCTCGCGCGCGTTGGCGGGGCCGCTGGACCTCATCCGGCAGCGAAGCTCCGAGATGACGCTCGAGGCGCCGCCGATCCGCCCCAGGCCCAGCAGCCCCCAGTCGAAGACGCGCCCCTTGGTCGTCGAGATGTCGACGCCGGTCAACCCCAGGATGCGCGCGCCGTCGGGGGGCAGCCGCCCGTCGAGGAAGTCGAGCAGCTTCTCGGCCCGGTAGCGGCGCCGGGGCGGGTAGTACGCCGCCGGCGGCAGCGGCACGCGCGGCAGGAGCCGCGTCGCGATCCCGAGCAGCGCCGTCAGCCCGCGGCGCACGAGCTCGACGTCCGCCGCCGGCAGGTCGTCTCCCAGCGGCTGCAGGTAGAGAAAGCGGGCGCCCGCCGCCGCCCCGGCGCGCCGGACCGAGACCAGCCCGGTCATCCCGCCCAGCACCAAACGGAAGAGATCTCGCCGCCGCATGCCGCACTGACACCTCGGACGCCGTCCGGTTCCCGCCGGTCTGCCGGCTGGGATCAGGCGCCGGCGGCGGCCAGGGCGGCGCTGACGATGGCGCGCGCCTCGTCGAGGATCGCCGCCAGGTGGTCGGCGCTCTTCAGGCTCTCGGCGTAGATCTTGTAGATGTTCTCGGTCCCCGACGGGCGGGCGGCGAACCAGCCGCTGGTGCTGGCCACCTTGAGGCCGCCGATGGCGGCGCCGTTGCCGGGGGCGCGGGTCAGCTTGGCGACGATGGCGTCGCCGGCCAGCTTGTCCGCCTTGACCGCCGCCGGATCGAGCTTCTTGAGCGCCGACTTCTCGGCCGGCGAGGCGGGGGCGTCGACGCGCGTGTAGTACGGCGTGCCGTGCTTGGCGCGCAGGTCTTCGTAGTGCTTGCCGGGGTCGCGCCCGGTGACGGCGGCGATCTCGGCGGCCAGGAGATCGAGGATGAGGCCGTCCTTGTCGGTGGTGTGGACGCGGCCGTCGCGCCGCAGGAAGCTGGCGCCGGCGCTCTCCTCGCCGCCGAAGCCCAGGCTGCCGTCGAGCAGGCCGCTCACGAACCACTTGAACCCCACCGGCACCTCGCGCAGCGGGCGCCCGAGATCGGCGGCCACCCGGTCGATGAGCGTGCTCGAGACCAGCGTCTTGCCGATCGCGGCGGCGGCCGGCCAGCCGGGACGGTGCGCGAACAGGTAGCCGATCGCCACCGCCAGGTAGTGGTTGGGGTTCATGAGCCCGGCCGGCGTCACGACGCCGTGCCGGTCGGCGTCGGTGTCGTTGCCGAAGGCGACCGCGAACCGGTCCTTCATCTGCAGCAGGTTCGCCATCGCGTACGGGCTCGAGCAGTCCATCCGGATCTTGCCGTCGTGATCGAGCGGCATGAACGCGAAGCGCGGATCGATCGCCGTGTTGACGACGGTCAGATCGAGCTTGAACCGCTCGGCGATGCGCGGCCAGTACTGGACGGAGGCGCCGCCCATCGGGTCGGCGCCGATCTTGACGCTCGACCGCCCGATCGCCTCCACGTCGACCACGCCCGGCAGGTCCTCGACGTAGGGGGTGAGGAAGTCGAAGGCGCGCGTGGTCGGCGCCCTCCGCGCCTCGGCGTAGGGGACACGTTTGACCTCCACGCCCACCTGCAGGAGCTCGTTGGCGCGGGCCTGGATCCCGTCGGTGACGTCGCTGTCGGCGGGGCCGCCGTGCGGGGGGTTGTACTTGAAGCCGCCGTCGCGCGGCGGGTTGTGCGACGGCGTGATGACGATGCCGTCGGCCAGCCCCTGCTCGCGCCCGTCGTTGTGCTTCAGGATCGCGCGCGACAGCGCCGGCGTGGGCGTGTAGTCCCCCTCGCGCGAGACCCAGGTCTCCACCCCCGCGGCCGCCAGCACCTCCAGCGCCGACTTCAGCGCCGGCGCCGAGGCGGCGTGCGTGTCGGCCGCCAGGAACAGCGGCCCGGTGATCCCGGCGCGCGCCCGGTGCTCGCAGATCGCCTGCGTGATGGCCAGGATGTGCGCCTCGTTGAAGGCGCCGTCCTCGGGCGCGCCGCGGTGGCCGCTGGTCCCGAAGGCGACCTGCTCGCGCGGGTTCGCGGGATCGGGCCGGCGGTCGTAGTAGGCGGCGACCAGGCGATCGGCGTCGATGAGGACGTCGGGCGGCGCGGGCTTTCCGGCGAGCGGCGAGGCGGGCATGCCAGGACGGTAAACCCGCTCGCCACCGGTTGGAAGCGACTCGGCGGCGGTTTCGCGTCGAGCGCAGACCGGCTTCGCCGGTCGGAGCTCATCGCGGGGGGCGCGGGACCCTCCCAGGGGTCCCCGCTGGTTTCGCAACTAGCGCAGGCTGGTGCGGAACCCCAGCGGCGCCGGGAGCTGCCGGGCGTGCCAGGAGACGCGCGCGTCGCGCGAGACCGCCACGCAGAGCGACTCGCCCGAGCCGACCTCGAGATCGGATTCGCCGTCCCAGGTGAGCGGCGCGCCGCCCGTGCAGTCGGGCGCCGCCCCGTCCCGGGCGGGGACGCGGGTGAAGTGCGCCCCGGCCTTCTGGTCGACGTTCACGTGCAGGAGCCGCACCGGCCCCATGATGAGGACGACCGGCAACGGCGTCGTGACGTGCGCGATGCCGCGCAGATCGGACGACCGAGCGCGCGCGGTCGCCTGCCCCGTCGCGCATCCACCCGCCGCCAACGCCAATCCCAATGCTGTTACTACGACGATCTGGTTCAATGTGTGTGATGTAGTCATGTGTGTTTTTTTGACTACCGTACACGCACACCCATCTACATACAATCACATTCGTGAAAACTGTATGTCACGCAACCATCCCAGCATAAGTTACTGATATTATTCGGCTACAGTCTCGGCATCCGGCTTCTGCCCGATGAGGAGGAACATCACCGGGACGAGGAAGAGCGAGAGGATCGTCGAGGAGGTCAGGCCGCCGACCACCGCCAGCGCCAGCGGCTGGTTGGCCTCCGAGCCGCGATCGAGGCCCAGCGCGGTCGGCAGGAGGCCGATGACGGTGGCCAGGCTGGTCATGGCGATGGGCACGAAGCGCGAGCGGGCGGCGGCCACCACCGCCGCCACCTTGCCGACACCGTCCTCGTTCAACCGGCGGTTGGCGTCGTCGACCAGCAGGATGCCGTTCGAGACGGCGATGCCGATGACCATCAGGATCCCCATCAGCGCGGTGATCGAGAACCCCTGCCCGGCCGCCATCAGCGCCAGCACGATCCCCACCAGCGAGACCGGGATGGTGAACAGCATGACGAACGGCAGCCGCAGCGACTTGAACTGCGAGGCCATGATCATGAAGACCACCATCACCGCCAGGCCGAGCGCCAGCCCCAGGCCGGAGAAGGTGGTGCGCATCAGCTCCACCTCGCCGACGAAGTCGTACTTGATGCCGCGCGTGCGCGCGTCGGCGCCCAACGCCTCGTCGAGATCGCGCGCCACGCTGCCGATGTCGCGCCCCTCGGTCTGCATGAGGACGTGCGCCGCGCGCGCCAGGTGGTCGCGCTCGACGGCGATCGGCCCCAGCGAGCGGCGGATCTTGCCGTAGGCCCCGAGCGACACCGCCTGCCCGGCGTCGCTCACCCGCACCGGCAGCTCGGCGAGCGCCTCGGTGTCGGCCACCCGGCGGCCGTCGTAGGAGGTGACCACGTAGTACGACTGGCCGTTGTGGGGATCGATCCAGACGCTGGGGGTGTTGATGTTGCCGAGCGTCGCCTCCAGCGTGGTCTGCGCGGCGTCGCGCACGGTGACGCCGACTAGCCCCGCCTTCTCGCGGTCGGTCTCCACGCGCACCTCGGGGTAGTCCATCTGCAGCGAGGTCCGGACGTCGCGCACGCCGGGCACGGTGCGCGCCACCTCGGCGATGGCGCGGGCGTCCCCCTCCAGCTTGTCGAGGCTGTTGCCGCGCACCTCGACCGCGATGGGGGCGATGACGCCGTTGGAGAACACGCTGGCCACCAGGCCGCCCGGCTGCTGCAGCGTCTCCACGCCGGGGAACTTGCGGGTCAGGATGTCGCGCGCGCGCGCCGCCAGCTCGCCCTGCGAGAGCGTGCGCGCGTCGGGGTCGGAGAAGGCGAGCTGCAGGAAGCCGGTGTGCGGGCCGACGTTGGGGCTGACGATGGCGCTGCGCGCGTTCTGGGGCGTGCCGACGTTGGCGATCACCATCTCCACGTCGCCGGGCGGCAGATCGTGCGACAGCGTGCGCCCCATCGCCGCCATCTGGGCGGTGGCGTCGTCGAGCGAGATGCCGGGCGCGAAGCGGACGTAGATGGTGTCCATCGACTCGTCGATCTCGGGGAAGAAGGTGCTGGGGAGGCGGCTGGCGCCCAGGCTGCTGGCCAGCACCAGGACGATCGAGGCCAGGATGACCGCGCGCCGGTGGGGGAGCAGCCGCTCGAGCGTCCGCGCGTAGCCGCCGGCCAGCCGATCGATGAGGCCGGCCACCCGCCGGCCGAGCCCGCCCGGGCGGTGCTCGTGGCGCAGGAAGTAGCGGCAGGCCACCGGGGTGACCGACATGCTGACCAGGTAGGAGGCGATCATGGCCACCGCCACCGTGAGCGCCAGCGGGGCGAACAGCTTCTTGGCCAGCCCGGAGAGCAGCAGCACCGGCAGCAGCACCGCCATGGTGGTCAGCGTCGAGGCCAGCACGGGGAGCGCGACGGCGCCGGTCCCCTGCAGCGCGGCCTGGCGCGCGTCGAGGCCGCCGCGCTGGGCGCGGTGGATCGACTCCAGCACCACCACCGCGTCGTCGACCAGGCGCCCCATGGCCAGCGTCAGCCCCCCCAGCGTGAAGGCGTTCAGCGTCTGCCCGCTGGCGTAGAGGACCAGCAGCGTGATGGCGAACGAGAGCGGGATGGCCACCGAGACGATCAGCGTGCCGCGCAGGCTCTGCAGGAAGATCAGGATGACGATCCCGATCAGCACCAGCGCCTGGACGATCTCCTTCTTGAGGCCGTGGTAGGCGGTGCGCACGAAGGTCGACTGATCGAAATAGGCGTGCACCTGCATCCCGGGCGGCAGGTCGTGCAGGCCGGCCACCACCTTCTTGACCGCGTCGACGATCTCGATGGTGTTGCCGCCGGGGATGCGCAGCACGTTGAGGTAGACGGCGTCGTTGCCGTTGACGGTGACCGACTCGGTGGCCGGCGTGCCGCCGTCCTCGACGCGCGCCACGTCGCGGATGAGGACCGGGCGGCGCCCCTCGACCTTGACCGGCGCGTCGCCGATCGCCTCCACGCGGGCGGGGATGGCGTTGGTGTAGACGTTGGCGTCGAACTTCGGCGAGATGAGCTCGCCCGAGGGGAGCAGCGCGTTCGAGCGGGCGACCGCCGCCGACACCTCTCCGCTGGTGATGTTGCGGGCCGCGGCGCGCGCCGGATCGACGATGACGTTGATCTGGCGCAGGCGGCCGCCGTTGGGGGCCGCGCTGGCCACGCCGGGGATCCCCTCCAGCAAGGGCTCGATGTTGTTGAAGGCGTAGTCGTAGAGCTGCGGCCCGCCGATGCCGGTTCCCGAGACCACCACCTCGACGACCGGCGCGTTCGAGGGGTCGTACTGGAGCACGAACGGCGGCAGCACGCCGAGCGACTTGGGGACCGCCGCCATGGCGAAGGCGGCCTGCTGCTGGACCAGCGTCTGCGCGGCGTTGAGGTCGGTCCCCCACTTGAGCCAGACGTAGATGACCGACAGGCTGTTGCGCGAGAGGCTCTCGACGTGGTCGACGCCCGGCGTGGCGCTCACGTACTTCTCGATCCGCCAGGAGAGGGTCTTCTCGACGTCCTTGGGGCCGAGCCCGGGGGCCATGGTCCCGACGACCAGCACCGGCGGCGTCAGCTCGGGGAAGGTGTCGACGCTCATCCGCGGCGTCACCACCAGGGCGAACACCGCCAGCGCGATGCAGACCATCAGCACCGCGATGGGGTTCCGGAGCGCCAGGCCGGTCATGGTGTCTCGCGGGCCAGCGCGTCCGGCTTCTTGCCCGGCGCGGGCGCGGCGGCCGGCTCGGCGAACGAGACCGCGTCGCCGTCCTCGAGCAGCGCCCGCCCCTCGGCCACCACGGCGGTCCCGGCGGCCAGCGTGGGCGCCAGGTAGAGCGCGCCGCCCGCCTCGCCGAGGACCGGGACCGACTTCTCGCGCGCCACGCCCCCCTCGACCACGAACAGGCGGGCCTGGCCGCCGCTGACGGAGGCCGCGTAGAGCGGCACCTCGCGCGCCGGCGCCGGCGTTCCCACCTCCAGGTGGACCTCGCCGGTGGTCCCCACCGGGATGGCGCGCGCCGGGTCGGCGAGATCGATCTCGAAGTGGACCGTGCGGGTGCCGGGATCGGCGGCCGGCGCCCGCCGGGTGATGGTGGCCGCGAAGTCCTGGTTGGTGGCGTCGGCGTGGACCGTCACCTTGGTCCCGGGCGGCAGGACGCCGAAGTCGATCTCCGGCGCGTCGGCCGTCATCCGCACCGTCCCCCGGTCGACCACGGTGACGATCGCCGAGCCGGGGCGGACGAAGGCGCCCGGGTCGACGAACCGCTGCGCCACCTCGCCCGCGAAGGGGGCGCGCAGGATGCAGTCGTTCACCTGCAGCGAGCTGCGGGCCAGCGTGGCCTTCTCGGCCTCGAGCTGCGCCTCCTCGGAGACGCTCTGCGAGGCCTTCTGCTCGGCCTCGTTGGGCGACACGAAGCCGCCCGAGAGCAGCCCCTGCGTGCGCGAGGCCTCGTCGGCGATCGCCTTCTGATGGGCGTCGATGGCCCGCGCCCGCGCGGCGATCGCCTTGGTCGAGGCGCTGGCGTCGCGGCAGTCGAGCGTCGCCAGCACGTCGCCGCGCTTGACGATCGCGCCCGGCCGCACGAGCACGGTGTCGACGTAGGCCGAGACGAGCTGCGGCCCCACGTTGGCCTGCACCCAGGGCTGCAGCGTCCCCACGTACGTGCGGGTGGGCCGGTAGCTGGCCCGCCCGGCGCGCACCACGGTGACCGGCTTGGGGCGCGAGGCGAGCGCGACCTTGTTGGTCCGCCCGTCGGCCCGCAGCGCCATCGCCACCCCGAGCGCCAGCACCAGCGCCACGCCGGCGCCGATCGCCAGAGGGATCCTGCCGCGCGCCGGCCGCGCGCCCGAGGTCGTTTCGTTCTGTTTGCTCATCGCGGCTCCGCTCATAGCCCTTCGGCGATCGCGCGGCCGAACGCGGCGCGCGCCTTGGCCAGGTCGAACTCGCCGAGCGCCAACCGGATCTCGGCGTCGGTGCGCAGCGCCTCGGCGTCGGCCAGCTCGACGCTGGTCCCGAGCCCGGCCTTGAAGCGGGCGTCGGCCTGGGCGTCGTTGGCGCGCGCGGCGTCGAGCTCGCGCTGCAGCGACGGCAGCGCCTCGCGCGCCACCTCGACCGCCAGGTAGGCCTGCTGGACGGCGGCCACCACCGCCTGCCGCGCCAGATCGATCTCGTCGCGCCGCTCCTCCTCGACGGCCTGCGAGGCCCGCGCGCGCGCCCGCACCGTCGGATCGAGGAGCGGCCAGGAGAGGATGAGCCCCGCGTCCCAGTTGGGGACCTCCGGGAGAAAGCCGTTCCCCGCCGGCACGTCCGTCCCCGCCCCGCCCGCGCGGCCGGAGAAGGTCGCGGTGAGGTGCAGGTCGGGGCGCAGCAGCGCGGAGACGGCGCGGGTCTGCCGCTCCTGGGCCTCGAGGCGCGCGACCGCCGTGGCCAGCCGCGGGTCCTTGTCCTGGGCGCGCGCCAGCGCGGCGCCGATCGCCGGCAGGTCGGGCGCCGTCACCGGCACGTCCGCCGCGTCGAGCGCCGGCTCGGACGCGCCCACCGCCGCCGCCAGCACCACCTGCGCGGCGCGCAGCCCGCCGCGGGCGCGGATGCGGCCGGTGTCGAAGCGGGTGAGATCGGCCTCCGCGCGCGTCAGCTCGATCGGCGAGTGGAGCCCCGACTTGACCCCCGCCTGCGCGAAGTCGCGGTGGACCAGCGCGCGCGCGTAGGCGTCCTCGGCGGCGCGCAGGATCGAGCGGGCCGCGTTCACCGCGAAGTACGCCTCGTCGACGCCCAGCTCGACGTCGAGCAGGACCGCGTCGGCCGCGTGCGCCGCCACCGCCGTCTCGGCGTCGGCGGCCGCCGCCTCCGCGGCCAGGCGGCCGAAGTCGAACACCTCCTGGCGGGCGCCGACCCCGGCCAGCGTCGACGCGCGCGGCGCCCAGGTGGCGTCCGCTCCCGTCACCGCCGCCGTCCCCCCGATGCGCGGCAGGTCGAGCGCCTCCGGGTTGACGTAGGAGGCGGTGGTGTTGTTCGCCGTCCCCGCGAACAGCTGGCCGGTGA
>DASZVW010000684.1:0-2550 GCA_035546895.1 Polyangia bacterium | reverse complement strand
GCCCTCGAGCAGGGCGAGGAGGCTGTTCTTGTGGATCCGCGCCGACAGCGCGCGGGCGTCCTCGGGGCGCGCCGTCCCCTGGATCGCCAGCCGATGATCGGTTGCGCGCGCGGTCCGATCGCCGGCCCGTCCAGCGAGGTGGCGGGCGGCCGGCGCGCCACCGCCGCCGCCGGTCGCCTGCAGGTCGCGCGCGCGATCGATGGTGGGGGCGGTGATCTGGAGCGGCACCACCACGACGGGGGTCAGCCGGGCCTCGGCGCCGAGCATGTCGAGCGACAGCGCGCGCGGATCGGCCGGGAGGAGGTACGCCAACAGGAGGACCAGGCCGAGCAGCAGCGCGACGGCGAGCAGGTACCTGGCGCCCACGCGCCACCCGGGCGGGAGCCAGGGGCGGGGGAGCGCGGCGGCCGGCTCGGCCGGATGGACGTCGAAGGTCACCTCGCCGCAGGGGACGTGCAGCCGGCTGCCGGGCGGCAGCGCCAGCGGCGCCTCGGCGCGGCCGGCGTCGGGGGCGAGCGCCAGCGCCTGGCCCGGCGCCTCCAGCGACGGGCGCATCGCCGCGGTGAGGTTGACGACGAACCCGCCGGCGGCGGGCTCGAGGAAGACGTGGCGGCGCGGGCCGGCCGGCGGATCACTCTCGGGGAGCCAGGCCGGGTTCACCGGCGCGTCGCAGCCGCGCGCGTTGCCGATGACGAAGGCGCGCCCGTCGTCGGCGCGCAGCAGCCGGCTGGCCAGCGCCGTGCCGCGGAAGCGCGCCTCCACCAGCAGCGCCGGCGCGGCGAGCCGCAGGGGCGCGGCGGCGGCCGACGCCGTCGGCGTGGGATCGAAGTCCGACGTCGGCGCCTCGTCGGCGAAGCGGGCGGGCGGCGGGAGCTTGGGCGGGGCCAGGCGGAGATCGGCGGGCTGCATGGGTGTCCTCCTTGATCGAAGGACACGCCGGTCGCGCCGCGGTTCCGCAGGAACTTTTTCCGTGCGCCGGTGTCGCGGCGCCGCCGCTACTGGAAGTCCTGCACGGCGGTGAGCTGTCCGTTCACCGTGGCCATCCCGCAGGCGACCATCGTGTAGTCGGTGTTGGTCATGTTGATGAAGTGGCCGTGCGCCTCGTAGCAGCTCCCGGTGCAGGGCTCGCTGGGCGGCGGCCCCTCGTCGAACATCTGCTGCAGGCAGCAGCTCACCACCTGTGTCTCCGACGGCCACCCGGGGCACTCGTCCTGCGCGAACCCCTCGGGCGAGCAGATGCCGGCGATGAAGCCGGCGTGGGCGCCGTTGGCCGGATCGTAGGCGGCGTCTTGATCGGCGCAGGCCTCGCCCGCGTTCCAGCGGGTGAGCGGCGGCAAGCAGACGCAGGCACGGAACTGGTTCATGCGGGCGACGCAGTCGGCTTCGTAGTCGCCGGTGTCGGGCGCGGTCGGCGTGCAGGTGTAGTCGGGCGTGCAGCCGCCCGAGGTCCCGCCGCTGCCGGTCGCGCCCGACGGGGCAATCGAGCCGCCGCAGCCGAGCGCCGAGAGACAGAGCGCGAGGGCGCCGAGCGACCGTCCCACCACGGCGGCGATGAAATCACGGCGCGCGCGGGGACCCTGCGAGAGGGCCCCGCTCACATCGGGTTCCCCGAGGCGTCGCAGGTGTAGAACTGCTTGTAGGTGCCGTCGGCTCCGGTCACGTTCCCCTTGTAGGCGCAGGTCGGGCGGCAGCAGTCCTGCATGGTGGTGGTCGTGTAGCCGGAGGAGAAGCCCTTCCCGGCGGCCGAGCTCATGTCGACCGCCGTCGGATCGGCGGCCGGCAGCCCCTGCGAGTTCAGCTTGCAGCCGGTGACGCGGGTGAGGTTGGCCGGGCACTCGATCCGCTTGGCCATCACGTTCCAGTTGAGGTGGTAGAGGTTCTGCGGCTGGTTCGTCTCCTCGCACGATCCCTGGGTGGAGCTCTGCACCGACATGTTGCCGGCGGTGATCATGTCGCAGTCGGCGGCGATCGCGCTCTGGCAGGACATGGTGGCGATCGACGACGAGCTGACCATGTTCATGCTGCCGGCGCACTGGCTGACGTTCAGCGACCGGATGCCTCCGTTGTTCGGCTGGCCGATGCTCGGGTAGGCGGTGTACTGCGCGTTGCAGCCGGCGGTGTTGGCCCCCTCGCCGCCGCTCCCCATGAAGATGTCGAAGTTCTTGCCGCCGCCGGCCCCGGTGTTGAAGGCCTGGACGATCATCGGCTTGGGCGTGGCCACCCCGCTCACCTGATCGCGCGGCGAGGTGAAGATGAGCTGGTAGCACTGGCAGCAGGCGTTGCCGCCCGACTCGGTGTCGAGCCCGCCGGTGTCCTTGTCGTGCCCGACGACGCCGTAGACGAACTGCGGGTTGGTGGGGGAGGCGAAGTCGTCCGTCTCGGCGACCTTGAACTCCGGGCTGAAGACCATGTCGCGCGTGCACATGAAGGCGGGACCGCCGTTGCAGCCGCTGCCGACGGTGTCGCCGGTGTTGGGGCCGTTCGAGAGCTTGTAGTTCGGGCAGGCGCCGCAGGAGCCGCCGCAGTCGACGCCGGTCTCGGAGCCGTTCT
>DASZVW010000683.1:0-3206 GCA_035546895.1 Polyangia bacterium | reverse complement strand
CTACTCGGGCTGGACCACCGACGGCAAGATGTTCGACAGCTCGGTGACGCGCGGCGAGCCGGCCACCTTCCCCCTCAAGGGCGTGATCCCCGGCTGGACCGAGGGGCTGCAGCTCATGACGGTGGGTGAGAAGATCCGCTTCTGGATCCCGGGCAACCTGGCCTACGACAACTCGCCCCGCCCCGGCGCGCCCCACGGCACGCTGGTGTTCGACGTCGAGCTGCTGGCGATCAAGTAGCCGCGCGGCTCAGGGGGCGCCGAGGCAGCGCGCGATCATCCCGAACCGGTCGGCGAACGGGAGCTCGCGCGCCAGCACGATCACGTGCACCAGCGCGCTGGTGGCCTGGGTCGCCGCGGTGCCGGCGGCGCGCCCCCAGCCCCAGCGGAGCGCCCGGTCGTCGGAGCGCGCGCCCGCGCCGCGCGCGTCGCGCACCAGCAGGCAGCCGCAGACCAGCAGCCCCTGGACGAGGAAGTAGACCGTCTGGTCGCGCCAGCCGCCCGGGCCGACCTCCCAGTACTTCGAGCCGAACCAGCCGCTGTGGAGCAGGAGCGCGCTGGCCAGAAAGGTCAGCATCACGTTGCGCAGCCGGTGCCGCCGGTTCCCCCCCAGCGGGAAGTAGACCAGCGACAGCAGCACCTTCCGGTTGTAGATCCCCCAGCGGCGCCAGAGCTCGATCGGGTTCCAGGCCAGGAGCGCGAACCGGAACGGCGACGGCATCGGCCAGCCGTAGAGGCGCGCCAGCAGCACCGCGATGTCGGCCGTCCCCGACAGCGTGAGGACCAGGTCGAGGTAGCCGACCGCCACCACCGCCCACAGCGCCACCCGCGACAGCCCCGCCATCCGCGCCGCGTCCAGCCCCGCGTAGCCGAACTGGCCGAGGTGGCGGCCGATCGCGGTGTGCGCCGCCGCCTTCACCGCGATCAGCAGGAGCGCCACGCCGATGGCGCGGACGTCGAAGCGCCGCGCCCGGAAG
This sequence comes from Polyangia bacterium, assembly GCA_035546895.1. Lineage (GTDB taxonomy): Bacteria > Myxococcota_A > Polyangia > Fen-1088 > Fen-1088 > JADGRB01. The sequence goes on along the minus strand of DASZVW010000683.1, from coordinate 2,232 downwards.
ACGTCGCCCGGCGAGAAGACCATCGGGTTCACGACGTGCCCGGGGAAGAGGTACATGACCGTCCAGCCGAGCGGCGAGGCCTCCTCGGCCGAGGGGGGGAGCCGGCCGTCGCGGCGCGCCCGCCACCAGCAGGCGCTGGCGAACAGCACCAGCACCAGGCTCGGCTCGTTGAGCCAGCGGTAGGTCGACGGGTGGTGGTAGTGGGCCGCGAAGAGGTGCTTGGGGAGCCAGATCGCCAGCAGGCCCAGCGTCAGCGCCAGCGCCCAGGTCCGCCGGCGGGCCACGAACAGCAGCCCGATCAGCGCCGCGTGGTAGAGGGCGTACGGGGGGTTGGCCCCCGCCAGCGCCCACAGCCCGGCCAGCGCCGTGACCTCGAACGGGTGATCGGGCAGGAGGTGGACCGCCACCGCCCCCAGCGCGATCACCGCCAGCACGGGCGCCGAGGCGCGGATCCCGAGGAGCGGGCCCAGGAGGGCGACCGCGGCCACGCCGGCGGCCACCAGCGCCAGCACCACGGGCAGCCCGACGGGGGCCGCCTCCACCGCCGCGGGCGCGGCCGCTCCGGTGCGCGTGACGGCGCCGCCGCCGTCCTCGGTCTCCGGCCAGCGCTTCATCGAATCGGCAATCGGCAGAAGTGCGTCAGGAACCAAATCACGGCGGCCACGGTAGCGACGTCGTTCGACCGGATGTCATCAGTCTCGTGAGCTGTCGGTTTCAATCATGCAAGGTTTTCGGCGCCCGCGCCGCCGGTTCCCGCTGGACCGCCGCGCGCCGCTCCGTTATGCTGGTCGGGTCTTGACGTCGTTCAGCCTGCGTACGTGCCCGATGTGGTCGGTCGTCCTCATTAAGGACGACCTGGCCAGGGTCCGTCGCGCCTGAGCGTAGCTAGACGAGACGACCCCGGCTGAAGGCCGCGGGTCGCTTCTCGGTGGCTCTCGGTCTTCGGCCCTCCCGGAGACGACGATGAGCCAGAGCGAACGAGACGACGGAACGACAGCCGCGCTGCGGGTGACGGCGGAGATCTATCTCGACGGCGCCCCGGCCAACGACGTCACCCCGGCGGCGCCGGTCCGCCGCGCCGGCCCGCTCGACCTGCCGCGCCCGTTCTGGGTGCTGTTCGGCGGGATGCTCCTCAACCGCCTCGGCGGGACGGTCTTCTTCATGCTCGGCATCTACCTGACGCGCGAGCGGGGGCTCTCGCCGGAGGCGGCGGGGCTGGTCATCAGCGCCTACGCGGCGGGCGGGCTGCTGGCCGGCCCGGTCGGCGGCGCGCTCGCCGATCGCCTCGGCCGCCGCGCCACGCTGCTCCTCGGCACCACCACCGCGGGGCTCCTCATGCTGGCGCTGGGCGGCGCGCGCTCGACCGCCGCCATCGTGACCATCGCGCCGCTGCTCGGCTTCTTCGGCGATCTCTGCCGGCCGCCGCTGCTGGCCGCGGTCGCCGACGTGGTGCCGCCCGCCGACCGGCCGCGCGCCTACGGCCTCCTGCACTGGGCGATCAACCTGGGGTTCGCCGGGGCGGCCGCCTTCGGCGGCGCGCTCGCCGATCGCCACTTCGCGCTCCTGTTCGTCGTCGACGCGCTGACCACCCTCGGCTACGGCGCCGTCGTGCTCGTCGGCCTGCGCGAGACGCGACCGCCCGCGGCGGCGGCCGGGGGGCGCCCGGCCCTGCGCCGGCTCCTGACGCCTTTCGGCGATCGGCGGCTGGTCGGCTTCGTGCTCATCCAGCTCCTGCTCCTGACGGCGTTCGCGCAGGTGGTGGTCACGCTGCCGCTCGACATGCGCGCGCACGGCCTCGACACCGGCACCGTGGGCCGGCTGCTGGCGCTCAACGGCCTCGCCATCGTCGTCTTGCAGCCGATCGCGCTGCGGGTGCTGCGCGGGCTGGGGCGGACGCAGTGGCTGGCGGCCGGGGCGCTGCTGGTCGGCCTCGGCTTCGGCGCCACCGCCTTCGCCGGCGGCGCGCCCGTCTACGCGCTCGGCGTCCTGCTCTGGACGCTGGGAGAGATCGGATTCGCCACCGGCAGCCCGGCGGTGCTCGCCGAGCTCGCCCCCGCCGACCAGCGCGGCGCCTATCAGGGGACCTACCAGCTCGCCTGGGCGGTCGCCTCCACGGTCGCCCCGGCGCTCGGCGCGCTGGTCCTCGGACGCCTGGGATCGCGGGCCCTCTGGCTGGGCGGGCTCGGCGCCTGCCTGGCCGCCGCCGCCCTCCACCAGCGGTTCACCGGGCGG
>DASZVW010000682.1:0-7864 GCA_035546895.1 Polyangia bacterium | reverse complement strand
GGATCGTCTCGCCGTCGCCGGCCGCCCAGACCAGGGCGGTCAGGGCCAGGAGCGGGAGCGGCGCCACGCGCGCCAGTTTGCGGGGGCGGCCGGGCAATAGCCAGGGGCGGTTGCGGTCGGCCCCGGGCGCCGTGGTACGATCGCGCGTCCCAACTTAAGCAGCCGCCGCGTGACCTCGCCTCGCCCCTCCCGCCTCAAGGCCGCCCTCAAAGTGCTGCGGCTGCACCAGTGGTCGAAGAACGCGCTGGTGATCGTCCCCGTGCTGCTCGCCCCCCGCGCGCTGTCGTCGGGCGCGTTCGGGCACGCGGCGCTGGCGGCGCTGGCGCTCAGCCTGTGCGCCTCGGCCGGCTACGTCCTCAACGATCTCGTCGACGTGGCGGCCGACCGCGCGCACCCCACCAAGCGGCGCCGCCCGTTCGCCTCCGGCGATCTGCCGACGCGGTTCGGCCCGCCGCTCCTGCTCCTGCTGATCGGCCTCGCCGCCGGGATCGCGGTCTACGCGCTCCCCTGGTCGTTCGGGGCGATGCTGGCGCTCTACTTCGTCATCACCCTGACCTACTCGTTCTTCCTCAAGAGCAAGCTGCTCATCGACGTCATCGTCCTGGCCTGGCTCTACACCCACCGGGTGCTGGCGGGCGGCTTCGCGACCGGCGTCTCCATCAGCGCCTGGCTGCTCGCCTTCTCGATGTTCATCTTCCTCAGCCTGGCGTTCGCCAAGCGGCACGTCGAGCTGCGCCACGCGCTCGACGAGAACGGCAAGCTGCACAGCCGCGGCTACTACGCGCAGGACCTGCCGATGGTGGCCTCGATGGGGACCACCGCCGGCTACCTGGCGGTGCTGGTCTTCTGCCTCTACATCGAGAGCAGCGCGGTGACGGTCGTCTACGCGCGCCCCATGTTGCTATGGATGATCTGCCCGGTGCTGCTCTACTGGATCAGCCGCGTCTGGTTCCTGACGAACCGGGGCGAAATGGACGACGATCCGGTGAAGTTCGCCATCACCGACCGCTGGAGCTGGCTATGCGCGGCGGCCGTCGGTGCGGTCGCCGGGCTGGCGCGTTTCTGGCCGACGTAGCCGGCGATCGTCAACGGTGAATTTTCAGTCGACGCGTGATAAGTCGCGAGACCCCATGACGGTGACCGACAGCGCCTCCGACCCGGTGCAGGTCCGCGTCGTCGCCTCGGACGAGACGTTCGCCTCGCTGCGCGAGGCCTGGGAGCGGCTGCAGGCCGACGCCGCCGTCACCAGCGTGTTCGAGACCTTCGACTGGCAGTACCTCTGGTGGCGGACCTACGGTCATGACCGCGCGCTCAAGCTGTTCGTGGCGGAGAGCGGCGGCGCGCTGGTGGGGGTGCTGCCGCTCTACGTGGAGACGGTCTCCATCCTGGCGCCGGTCCGGCTGCTGCGGCCGATCGGGATCGGCGGCGACACCTCGCCCGACGACCTCGGCCCGGTGCTGGCCAAGGGGCGCGAGGCCGAGGTCGCGCGCGCCCTCGCCGACGCCGTCCTGGCGCTCGAGGGGTGGGACGCGCTCCTGCTCGGCGACATGCTCCCCGACAACGCGCTGCTGGCCGCCATGCGCGAGCGCGCCGAGGCGGCCGGCCTGCCGCTGCGGCAGGGGCGGGCCGAGCAGATCGCCTACATCGGCCTGCCGGCGTGCTACGACGCCTGGCTGCAGTCGCTGCACCGCGACCGCCGCTACCGGATCCGCAACATCCGCAAGAAGCTCAGCGCCGAGCAGCCGGCCCGCTTCTTCGTCTGGAGCGACCGCGCGACGCTCGATCGCGGGATCGACACCCTGGTCCGCCTGCACCGCAAGCGCTGGGCGGAGAGCGGCCAGTCGCGCTCCTTCGCCTCCACCAAGTACATCGACTTTCACCGCGCCGTGATGACCGCCTGCTTCGAGACCGACCGCCTGCGCCTCTACGGCCTCGAGCTCGGCGGCTCGATCATCGCGATGTTCTACTTCTACAAGTTCCGCGACCGCGTCTACCTCATGCAGAGCGGCTTCGATCCCGACTACGGCCGCCTCAAGCCGGGGCAGGTGCTGCTCGGCCACATCGTCGAGCACGCCATCGGCGAGGGGCACAAGGTCCTCGACTTCCTGCGAGGCGACCACCGTTACAAGAACGAGCTGGCCAACGGCGAGCGCCACACCGCCTTCCTGGAGGTCTTCCGCCGCACCCCGGGCGCCTACCTCTACCGCACCCGCCGCATCTACCTCCCCGCCGCCAAGGCCCGCTACCTGCAGCTCCGCCAGCGCCTCCGCCCCTCCAAGAGCGCGGCGCCCCCGACCGAGACCGCCGAGTAGCGGCGCTACCCGGAGCGGCCGGTGGCCAGCCAGGCGAACTGCGCCAGGTCCTCCGTGTCGCCCGCCAGCCGCCGGATCGCCATCCAGTCGGTGTCCGCCCCCGCGATCCCCTCCGTCGTCGCATACACCGTCGTGAACCCGTGGGCCCGCAGGATCTCCTGCGTCTCCCCCGTGTAGTCCGCCGGCTGCCCGTTCGGGTAGGCGAAGGTCGTCGGCGTCTTCCCCGTCTCGGCGGCGATCCGATCGCGGCAGGTCCGGATCTCGCGCTCCGCCGCCGCCCGCTCGAGCCGCGACAGGATGGGGTGGGTGTGCGAGTGGCCGCCGAAGCGGGTCAGCCCGCTGGTGGCGCGCACCTCGTCCCAGGTGAGCATCAGCCGGTCGCGCGCCGGCGGCGCCCCCAGCTCGGCGACCAGCGCCTTCACCGCCGCGCGCCGCTCCTCGTCGGGCAGCTTCTTGAGGTGGCCGCGCGCCTTGGCCCCCAGCGCCGCCCGCGCCGCCGCGTCGGGGAGCGCGATCTCGCCGTCGGCTGCCGCCCAGGGGAGCTTCACCCGCGCGCGCTGGGTGGAGAGCGCCGCCCACTGGACCTCGTCGGTCCACATCATCCCGCCTTCGTCCATGAAGGAGGTGGCCAGGAACACCACCGCCGGGATGCCCAGCTTCTCGAGCACCGGGTAGGCGAGGTCGTGGTAGTCGCGGTAGCCGTCGTCGAAGGTCACCAGCACCGCCGGCTTGCCGCGCCGGCCGTCGCGCACGCGCTCGCCGATCGCCTCGGGCTCGATCGGATCGCAGTTGTCGCGGACCCAGCGCATCTGCGCGGCGAAGATCTCGATCGGCAGCCCCACCAGCGAGCGGTCGCGGTCGACGATCCGGTGGTACATGAGCACCACCACGCCGGGCGGCCGCACCAGCGGCCCCAGGAGCCGCCAGCCGAGGGGCGCCGCGAACGTCTGCTTGACGGCCCGCTTGGCGGCCCCGAGGCTCACGGCGCCACCGCCCCGGGGGCCTTGCGGCGCAGACGGTCGCGCCCGTCGGCCACCAGCCGGCGCGCGTCCGGATCGAACAGCGCCGCCAAGAGGAGGTAGATCGGCGCGCCCACCACAACCCGCAGCGCCACCGTCACCAGGTGGTGGCCCGGGTCGAGGTTCATCACCGCCAGGTACATCCCCGCCGCCGCCAGACCGGCCCGCGCGATGGTCGGGAAAGGGAGCTTCACCGGCAGGAAGCGGTGGCCGACGATCGCCAGCAGGACCGAGGCCACCGCGTAGCTGACCAGGGTGGCGATGGCCGCCCCCAGGATCCCGATCCGCGGCACCAGGATGAGGTTGAGCACGAGGTTGAGGATAGCCGCGCTGAGGACGATCGACATGATGTGTTTCGTCTTGCGGTGGATGAAGAGGCCGGCCGCCACCATGGAGTTCGACCCGTCGACCACCATCCCGGCGATGACCCAGGGGACGATCAGCGCGCCGCTGGCGTACTTGTCGGAGGCCAGCGAGGGCAGCAGCTCCTTGCCGACCGCGGCCAGCCCGGCGATGACCGGCGCGCCGAAGAGGACGTACGTCCGCAGCGAGCGGGCGATGAAGGCGGCCGTCGCCTCCACCCCCTTCTGGTCGTACATCTGCATGTAGAGCGGCATCACCGCCTGCCCGACCGAGGCCACGAACACCGCCTGCACGTACTGGCAGAGGTTGTAGGCCGCCGAGTAGAGCCCCAGCGGCGTCTCGCCGATGGTGCCGTGGATGACGTAGCGGTCGCCGACCGCCAGGATGATCCCCGACATCTCGTAGCCGACCATCATGGGGATGCCGAAGGCCAGCAGCTCGCGGTAGAGCGGGCGCGAGAAGTCGCGCCGGTCGACGCGCGGCACGCCGGGGCGGCGGAAGAACGCCACCGCCAGCAGCGCGACGGCCAGCGTCTCGGTGAGCAGCGTGGCGACGTAGAACGACTGCAGCGTGCGGGAGATGACCAGCACCGCGAAGAGGATCACGCCCAGGCCGAAGTACCGCTTCAGCACCTGGTACTTCATGAGCAGCGTCGTCTCCTGGTCGGCGCGCAGGAAGTTGAACATCACGCTCTCGGTCACCTGCACGGCCACCACCAGCGCGGCGACGACGAACAGCGCGCGCAGCCGGGCATCGCCCAGCCAGGCCAGCGGGACCACCTGCGACCCGCCCACCAGCACCGCCGTGGTGACCACGCCGGTGGCGGTCATCGCCAGGAAGGTCGTGGAGGTGAGCTGGTCGGAGGTGAAGCGCCCTTTCCCTTCGCGGATCTCGGTGCGGTAGCGGACGATGGAGTGCTGGACGCCGACCTTCCCCAGCGCCACCGAGACGGTCAGCGTGGCGGCGATCAGGTTCATGACGCCGTAGTCGGCGACCGAGAAGATGCGCGTCAGCAGCGGGAAGCTGACCAGCCCGGCCAGCGTGGTGAGCAGGCTGGCGACCGAGTAGTGCGAGACCTGGACGGCCAGCCGCTTGAAGGGGGAGTCGCCGGACTTCACGACGCCTGCGAGCGGCGGACGAGCTGTTTGAGCGCCCGCAGCCGGCGGCGGAGCGCCACGCCGGTCCCCCCCGGGAGCAGCACGAACGGCAGCGAGCGGGCCAGCTCCGGCTGCCAGGGCCAGCGGCGCAGCGACTCGAAGGTGTGCTTGCGCGCCAGCTCGGCCTCGCCGCGCTGGAGCCGCTCGTAGGCGAGCGAGGCGTGGATGTGGGCCATCCGCCGCCGCAGCGTCCGGTCCGACAGCTTGATGGCCGCGCGGTCGCGGGCGATGGCCCCCTCCACGGTCCGCAGCAGGTTCTCGACCATGTGGATGCGCAGGTGGTCGGCGGTCAGCCGGTCGGGCATCCCCTGCTGGTAGCGGATGCTCGCCAGGTCGAGCAGCCCCACCGGCCCCTCGCGGCAGGTGCGCAGGTGGAAGTCGTAGTCCTCGCCGGTCCGCCGCAGCGACTCGTCGAAGCCGCGCACGCGCGCGAGCCGCTCGCGCCGCAGCACCACGGTCGAGGTGTGAACCAGGTTCCCCATGATCATCTGGGAGTAGATCTCGCCCATCCGCAGGCGCGCGTCCTTGACCGTCTCCGCCAGCTCCGGGACCACCTCGCGCAGCGCCACCGACTCGGTGAAGATCTGGTCGGTCGAGAACAGCGTGTAGGCGTGGTACATGGTCCGCAGGTAGGCGGGATCGGCGACCTGACCCGCGGGATCGATCATCTCCATGTCGGTCCAGGTCATGCCGAGCGCCGGGTAGCGCTCCATGCAGCGGATCTGGGCCGCCAGCTTCCAGGGGTGCCAGGTGTCGTCGGAGTCGAGCAGGGCGACGTAGTCGCCGCGCGTGTGGGCGAACCCGGCGTTGCGCGCGCTGGCTGGCCCGCCGTTCGGCTTCTTGACGTAGCGGACGCGGGCGTCGTCGCCGTAGGCCTGCCGCACCACCGCCTCGGTGTCGTCGGTCGAGCCGTCGTCGACGACCACCACCTCCTTGGAGGGGTAGGTCTGCCCGAGCGCGCTGCCGATGGCGGTCAGGACCATCTGACCGCGGTTGTAGGTGGGGATGACGACGCTGACGAGCGGGTGAGTCACGGCGAAGCACCTTCGACGGGGCGCCCGGAGGAGGTCCGCCCGGTCATGGCGCGCGCAGGATAGCAGACAGTTGACCGTGGCTCTCGTCGAAGCGGACCGCCGCGCGTAAGCTGCTGGCTCGCCGATCGACCGCCAGGATCAAAATGAGCGCCGCCGACCCCGCCAAGCCCTCCAACCCTGCCCGCCAGAAAACTGACCGCCCGCCCGCCGGGCGCTGGGCTCTCCTCGCGCGCGGGGTGGCGGTCGCCTACCTCTTGGCGCTTGTGGTGATCTACGCCGCGCTCCGGTTCATCGGCGAGCGCTGGTGGCCGACCACCGTGGCGCTCTACCTGCCGCAGGTCGGTTGGGCGCTGCCGCTGCCGTTCGTCGTCGCCGCCCTCCTCCTCACCCGCTCGTACGGGTTCCTGCTCACGCAGCTCGCCGCGCTGCTGATCATCCTCTTCCCGCTCATGGGGCTCTGCCTGGGTGGCGCCAAGGCGCCCCGGCCGGGCGTCCCGCACTTCCGGGTCCTCACCGTCAACATCGGCCTCGCCGAGAACGGGACCGAGGAGATCCTGGATCGCGTCCGCGCCACCGACCCCGACCTGGTGGTCCTCGAGGAGGTGGCCCCCGACAACGTCGAGCCGCTGCGCGCGGGCCTGGCGGGCTACCCGTCGTTCCAGGCGCTGGACCAGTTCGTGGTCGCCAGCAAGTTCCCGCTCGACCAGGCCTACCGGCCGCCCGAGGTGTCGGTCGACGGCCGCTTCCACTCCCACCACTACGTCCGCTTCCGCCTGCTGACGCCCGGCGGACCGGTACGCCTCTTCGCCGTCCACCCGGTCTCGCCGCACGGCGCGTTCGACAGCATCCGGGGCGAAGGGCTGCGCAGCGAGATCGCCAGCGGCCGCGTGTTCCAGAGCGACACCCGCGAGGCGATGGTCGCCAACACCAACCAGCGGGTGATGCACGTCCGCACGCTGGCCGAGGACGCCGCCGCCTGGAGCGAGCCGGTGCTGATCGCCGGCGACACCAACCTGCCGGGGCCGAGCTGGGCGCGCGCGCACTGGCTGGGCGGCTACCAGGACGCCTTCTCCACCGCCGGGCGCGGGTTCGGCTACACCTACCCGGCGCAGAAGAAGGCCTGGATGCGCATCGACCGCATCCTGGCCGGCCCGCGCTTCCGGGTGCTCGCCGCGGCGACCGTCCCCCCGCGCGTCCGCGACCACCTGCCGGTGATGGCCGACCTCGAGCTGCCGCCCCCGTAGTCGGCGCGCCGGTCGGTCGCTCAGCCGTGCTCGAAGCGGAGCAGCACGTTCCCGATCCGCAGCACGTCGCCCGGCACCAGGAAGTGCGCGTCCCGCAGCCGCAGGAAGGTGCCGTTCGAGCTCCCCAGGTCCTCGAGCTGGTAGCCCTCCCCCTTGCGGGTCAGGTAGGCGTGCCGGCGCGACATGAACTTGTCGTCGGAGAAGACGATGTCCCCCTGCTCGCGCCCGATCACCACCTGGTCCTGGCCGAGGTGGTAGACGTCGTGCGCGACGCCGGTGGGCCCCATCTGCCGCAGCCGGCCCCAGGCGGCGGCGCCGACGGTGCCGAACTGGACGACGCCGTTGCGCGCGGCCGGCGGGAGGCTGCGCTCGAACTCGGGGATCACCTCGAACCGCAGCACCTGCTTGCCGAGCAGCAGGAGATCGCCGTCCTGCAGGTGGGCCCCGGCGCGCAGGCGGACGTAGACGCCGTTCTTGCTCTCGAGGTCGCTCAGGATCTGCCCCTCGCGGCCGGAGCTGATGCGCGCGTGGCGCGGCGAGAGGTAGGGGTCCTCGAACAGCAGGTCCCCCTCGGTGCGCCCGATGTCGATCTGGTCGCCGCGCAGGTGGTAGGTGGTCCCGTCCGAGCCGTCGTGGTGCACGAAGATCAGCCGGAAGTCGTTCCGCACCGGCGCCCGCGGCGCCAGGCCGTCCGCGGCCGGCGCCGGCAGCGGCACGAACGGCGCCGGGGCCGGC
>DASZVW010000681.1:0-2061 GCA_035546895.1 Polyangia bacterium | reverse complement strand
GGCGGCGATCCCGGCCTGGAGCGCGCGGCGCAGCTCGGCCACCGTCGCCGGCCGGCGATCGGGGTCCTTGGCCAGGCAGCGCATGATGGCGTCCTCGAGCGCCACCGCCATCTCCACCCGCCGCGACAGCGCGGGGGGGCGGCGGCTGCGGTGGCTCTGCTGCACCTCCACCGGGTTGCCCCAGAACGGCGGCGCGCCCGCCAGCATCTCGTAGAGGATGGCGCCCAGCGCGTAGATGTCGCTGCGGACGTCGATCTCCACCCGCCCCTCGCACTGCTCGGGCGACATGTACTCGGGCGTCCCGGCCGGCGCCTCCTCCTTGGTCGCCTCCACGCGCTCGGCGCCGGTGCCGGTGTTGCGGACCAGCCCGAAGTCGAACAGCTTGACCCGCCCCTGGTCGTCGACGAACAGGTTCTCGGGCTTCAGGTCGCAGTGGACGAAGCCGCGGCCGTGCGCGGTCTCCACCGCCGCCAGGATGGCCAGCGCGTCGCGCGCGAACTCCTCGAACGGCAGCGGGGCGGCCGGGGCCGTCAGCCGCTCGGCGAGCAGCGGCGCCTGCACGAACTCCAGCACCACGTAGACCGAGCCGTCGTCGAGCACGCCGCGCTCGAACACCGCGGGCACGTGCGGCACGCCGATCGCCGTCAGCGCGTACGCCTCGCGCATCAGGCTCTCGCCGGCGGCGATGTTGTCCGAGCGCGCGACCTTGATGGCCACCAGCTGCCCGTCGGAGATCCGCTCGGCCAGGAAGACGGCGCCGAAGCCCCCCTGCCCCAGCGTGCGCCGCACGCGGAAGACCGGCAGGTCGGGGGTGGGGACCACGAACGGCGTGGTGTCGTCCGGCTGCTCGGGCGCGGGCGGCGGCGTCCCGTGCGCCGCGCAGACGGGGGCGGCGTCGCGCAACCTGCGGCCGCACGTCGGACAGCGAATCATCGCGCCCCCGGTTTTAACCCAGACCTCACCCCTTTACCCACCTCGGCGCATGTTGTGCGAGGGTTGTCCTCTCCACGTGCCATCCTCATCGACGGGCGGAGGCCCCGGCTTGACGCCGCTCCCCATAGACGCGGTCGTTCCCCGGATCGTGGCCGCCGTGGAGGCCGACGGGGCGGTGGTGGTGGAGGCCCCGCCGGGCGCCGGGAAGACCACTCGGGTCCCGCGGGCGCTGCTCGAGGCGCGCCTGCCGCCGGGCGAGATCTGGGTGCTGGAGCCGCGGCGGCTCCCGGCGCGCCTCGCCGCCGCCCGGGTGGCCGCCGAGCTGGGCGAGGAGGTCGGCGAGACCGTCGGGTACGCGGTCCGCTTCGACGAGGCGGGCGGCCCGCGGACGCGGCTGCGGTTCCTGACCGAGGGGCTGTTCGTGCGCCGGCTGCTCGGCGACCCCGCGCTGCGCGGCGTGGCGGCGGTGGTGCTCGACGAGCTGCACGAACGGCACGTGGCGACCGAGCTGGCGCTCGCCTGGCTGCGCCGGCTGCGCGAGGGGGCGCGCCCCGACCTGGCGGTGGTGGCCATGTCGGCGACGCTGGAGGCCGAGCCGGTGCGCGCGTTTCTGGCGGGCGAGCGGCGGCGCGCCGCCACCGTGCGCAGCGAGGGGCGGCGGTTCGAGGTCGCGGTCGAGCACCTCTCGGTGGCCGCGGCCGCCGAGGAGCGCCCGCTCGAGCGGCGGGTGGCCGCGGCCGTCCGGCAGCTCCTGCGCGAGGAGCCCGACGGCGACCTCTTGGTCTTTCTCCCCGGCGCCGCCGAGATCCGGCGCGCGCAGGCGGCGCTGGCCGAATTGCCGCAGGCGTCGGCGCTGGCGGTGCTGCCGCTGCACGGCGAGATGCCGCTCGAGGAGCAGGCGCGCGCGGTCCGCCCGGCCGGCCGGCGCAAGATCGTGCTGGCCACCAACGTCGCCGAGTCGTCGATCACCATCGAGGGGATCGTGGCGGTGGTCGACGCGGGGCTGGCGCGCGTGGCGGCGCACTCGCCCTGGACCGGGCTGCCGACGCTGGCGCTGGCCAAGGTGAGCCGCGCCGCCGCCGAGCAGCGGGCGGGCCGCGCCGGGCGCACCCGCCCCGGGCGGGCGCT
>DASZVW010000680.1:0-2693 GCA_035546895.1 Polyangia bacterium | reverse complement strand
GCCAGTAGGCGACGCGATCGCCGCGCTCGGCGTCGGTGATGCCGGTGGCCGGGATGCGCGCGTAGCGCTCGAGCGCCGCGCTGGCCGCCGCGCCGTCGCCGAGCAGGAAGTGCGCGAACGCCAGGCACCAGGCGGCGTCGTCGGCGAAGGCGCTCGAGCCGAAGTGATCGAGCGTGGCCTGCAGCCCCGGGAGGCTCTCCTTGAACCGGCCGCGGTTGTAGTCGAGCCAGCCCGACAGGTACTGCGCCTCGGCCGCGAAGCGCGAGCGCGGGAACTCGGCGACCACCCGGTGGTAGCCGGCGATCGCCTCGTCGTCGCGGTCGACCCGGGAGAGCGCGCGGGCGCCGTGGAACGCGGCCGAGGCCGCCTTGTCGCCGGTGAGGCGCGGCGCGGTCGCCAGCAGCAGCTCGCCCGCCTTGGCGTAGTCGCGCCGCATGTGGAACTTGGTCATCCCGATCTGGTAGTCGCGCTCGGCCGCCTGGTCGGCCGGCAGCGCCGCCGGTAGCTTGTCCAGCTCGGCGAGCGCCTCGTCCCAGTGGCGGTCCTTGGTGAGGGCGTCGGCGCGCTTGAGCCGATCGGCGGCCGAGAGGTTGTCCGCGGGCGGCGGTCCCGCCTTGGCGGCCGGGCCCGCCGCGGGCGCCCCGCCGGCCCGGCGCAGCGCCTCGTCGGCCAGCGGGTGGGCCGGGTACTCGCGCGCGATGGCCAGCATCTGCTTTCCGGCCCCCGCCGGATCGTGCGCCGCCGCGGCCTCGGCGATCCGGAACCGCGCCAACGCGACGTCGCCGGTGGTGGGCGTCGCCTTCTTGAGGAGGCGCGCGTAGGCCTTGGCCGCCCCGGCCCGGTCCCCCTCCATCCAGAGGCAGTCGGCGATGCGGAACGGCGCCATCGCGGCCGGCCGGCCGCCGTGCGCGCGCGCGGCCCGCTCGAACGCGGCGCGGGCGGCGCGGTAGTCGCCGTCGTAGAACTCGCTCTCGCCGAGCAGGAAGGCGGCCCAGTCGTCGTTGCGCAGCTTCTCGCCCAGCGCCGCGCGCAGCGCCTTGGCGGCGTCGTGGTACTCGCCCGCGCGGTAAGCGGCGAACCCGCGCCCGAGGCTGGAGGCCGGCGCCGCCGACGCGCCGGTCGCCAGCGCCGTGAGCGCGAGCGCGAGGCCTGTTCGCAACACGCCCGTCATCTTACTCGACGGACGCCCGGCGAATCGCAACTGGCGCCCCGGCCGGCCCGATGACGTGGTACAAGGAGAAACCGATGGGAAGCGTCAACAAGGTCATCTTGATCGGAAACCTGGGGGCGGACCCGGAGCTGAAGTACACGCCCTCGCAGCGGCCGCTCTGCAACCTGCGGATCGCCACCACCGAGGTCTACAAGGACAAGTCGGGCCAGCGGCAGGAGAAGACCGAGTGGCACCGGGTGACCGTGTGGGGCGACCAGGCTGAGAATTGCAATAAGTACCTCTCCAAGGGGCGCTCGGTCTACATCGAGGGGCGCCTGCAGACGCGGTCCTACGACAAGGACGGCCAGAAACACTACGCCACGGACGTGGTCGCCGACCGGGTGGTCTTCCTGGGCGGCGGCGGAGGTGAAGGGCGCGGCAGCGCCGGTGGTGGCGAAGGCCGCGGAAGATCAGGCGGTTTCGGCGGGCGCAGCGAGTCCGGCCCCTCCGAAGAGGGGGGCGACAGCGGGCCCCCGCCGTCCGACGACGATATTCCATTTTGAGCTGATTTCCGGGCCTTGGCGGTCCTCCGCGCCAGCGCGCCGCTCCAGCCGAGCTATCGAAGTGCCGATAACTCCCGTAAAATCGCATGCTGGTGGTTCGTCGGCTCTATCCGCTCGCGGCCTTCGTGGTGCCGCTTCTGGCTCCGGCGCTGGTCGGCGGCAGTGATCAACCCCGTCCCACCCGCGCCAGGTCCCTGGCGCCGGTCGCGGCGCCGTTCGGGACCTACGCCGGCGACGTGCTGCCGCCCGAGGTGGTGGCGCCCTTCGAGTCGCCGGGGCACGGCCCGCACGTCGCCTTCCACGCCGCCACCGAGCCGCGCAAGCTCCTGCTGTCGTTCGACGACGGCCCCGACCTGCGCGGCACGCCGCTCATCCTGGACGAGCTCGATCGCCGCGGGCTGAAGGCGATCTTCTTCGTCACCGGCTGGCGGCTCAAGGGCGATCGCCCGGAGGACGTCGCGCGCCGCGACCTGGTCCGCAAGATCGCCGCGCATGGCCACCTGGTGGCCAACCACACGGTCGACCACCACGACCTCTGCCAGAACCCGGCCGAGCAGGCCGAGCAGATCGACGCCAACGCCGAGCTCATCACCGAGACCACCGGCGTGCGCCCGTTCCTGTTCCGCTCGCCGTACGGCGCCTTCTGCAAGAGCCTGGAGGCGGCCCTCGACGCCCGGGGCCTGGTCGACGTCGGCTGGAACATCGACCCGCAGGACTGGAAGGTCGAGCGCGACGAGGAGGCGGTGTTCAACTACCTGACCGACAAGCTGGCGACGCTGCAAGGGCGGGGGATCCTGCTCATGCACGACACCCACCTGGCGTCGGTGCACGCGCTGCCGCGGGTGCTCGACTGGCTGGCGCGCCAGAGCGCGCGCGACGTCCGCGCGGGGCGGGCGCCGATCAAGATCGTCGACTACCGCGAGATCGTGCCGGCGCGGCCGCTCGCCGCCGGCGGGCTGCCCGAGCTGGTTGGCGCGCTG
>DASZVW010000679.1:0-2541 GCA_035546895.1 Polyangia bacterium | reverse complement strand
TCGACGTCGGCCATCATCTCTTCGTCGGGATCCTCGTCGCGGCCGGTGATCGGGTTGGGGACCTTTTCTTTCTTCACCCAGTAGGACACGTGCGAGGCGTAGCGCTCGAACTGGTCGATGTAGCGCCGCTCCTCGACGAGGCCCATCGAGGTCCGCACCTCGTCGTCGATGCGGTCGATCAGCTTGTCGCGCACCTGGAAGATGAACTTGCGGTTCTCGTGGAAGCCGCCCGGCAGCGGCTCCTGCTTGAGGAACTCGTACACGGTCACGCCGCGGACCAGGTCTTCGAGCTCGTCGAACACCGCGAACGGCGACAGGCACTTGTACCGGGCGCTCTGGGCGGCGTTCATGATCACCAGCTTCATCTCGCGCGGCGAGGCGCCGGTCCGCCCCTCGTAGTTGGGGTAGCTGTCCGACTCGCGCGCGATCTTCTCGATCCCGGCCAGCAGATCGCGCTGCTGCTCGCTCGACAGCCCCTCGGGCATCCCCCCCTCGGCGTAGAGCTGCGCCTTCTCCATCGGGCCCAGCTTGGCCACGATGTCCGACAGCACCTTGCCGTACTTCTCGGCCAGCGGCTTCTTCATCCGGGTCAGCACCGCCCACAGCGCCGTCACCCAGGCGACGTGCGGCGCCACGTGCCGCCCCGACTCGGTGTGCGCCGCGCGGATCTGCGCCTCGTAGATCCGCTGCTCGACCCGGTGGTCGAGCAGGTACGGCACCCGCACCAGCTCCATCCGCCCCTTGAACGACTGGAACTCGGGGATCTCCTTGAACGCCGCCAGGTAGCCCTCGTTCGAGGAGCCGACGAACACCGTGTCGAGCTCGAGGCTGGCCACGTCGAGCGACACCCGCCCCTGCTCGACCGTTCCCAGGAGGTACTTGTAGGACTCGAGCGGCCGCTTGAGCAGATCGGCGAAGTCGATCACCCCCCGGTTCCCGTCGACCAGCTCCCCCTGGTACTCGTAGAGGGTGAGCGACTGCAGCGCCGGCGGCAGCGAGGCGAGCGAGCGGTCCATGGTGAGCTGGCGCGAGCGGGCGTCGACCGCTAGCTGCGGCTCGACGGTGGCCGCCGCCTGCCGGTAGCGGCGCGAGACGAAGAAGCGCTCCACCTGCACGTGCCGCAGCACCTTCGAGAGATCGCCGTGGTAGGAGGCCAGCAGCGCCTCGAAGATCTGCCGGTTGCGGTGCGACAGGTCCCCGCGCAGGAGGTAGTCGGCCGGCCGCAGCCCCGGCCGCGACACCGAGGCGAGCCGCTCGGCGATGAGCTCGCGCCGCTTGGGCCGCGGCAGCAGCAGCAGCGGGTGGTCGCGCATCTCGTCGGAGATCTTCGACTCCACCAGCTCGTCCTCGAGGTAGGCGAAGGTCTCCTGGCCGCCGGCCGCCTCGATCCCGCCGCCGAACCCGATCCCCCCCTTGGTCAGCTTCTGCGAGGGGAAGATCCAGTTGAACTTGTAGAGCGCCCCGTCGTCGAGGGTCGAGTAGTGCTCCATCGCCCGCTGCAGGCAGGCGACGAAGGTCGACTTGGCGCTGCCGTTCGGCCCGTGCAGCAGGATGAGGCGGTTGGTCCGCCCCTCGCGCGCGAAGTTCGAGACCAGCCGGTAGACCGCCGCCTGCACCTCCTCCTGGCCCACCAGCGCGTCCTTGCCGGCGTCCCACGGGCAGTCGAACAGGCGCCAGCGGGTCATCGGCCCGCGCGGCGTGCGGACCGGCTCGCTGCCGAAGTGATCGAAGACGTCGCGCACGTACTCGGCCGCCGAGCGGAGCTGGCGCGCCGGCTCGGCGCTGAACAGCGCCACGTACTCGGCGAAGGAGATCACCCGCCGGTTGCGCGCGAAGCTGTCGCGCATCTCGCCGGTCGCCTGCGCCAGCCAGTCGCGGGCGTCGAACCCCCCGGCGTTTCCGGCGCTGGCGGCCGGCGGATCGTCGGCCCGCCGGGCTTCGGGGGATGCTTCGCGCGGCGATGCTTCGCGGATCGGCATCGTCCTTCACGGTAGCACGCGCCGTCGGGGGCTGCATACCTTCCCCGGCGCGCCGGGGGAGGCGTCCGCCTTCCTTTGGGTGTCCCGGGCTGATATGTAGGAATGACCATGCGTCGCCTCGCCGCCCTCCTCCTCGGCGCTCTCCTGGCCGGTCCGGTCGCCCGGGCCGCGGAGACCGCGCCCCCCCCGAGCTCGAGCCCGATGGCGGAGCTGAAGAAGTCGAACGCCCAGCTCGACAAGGTGCTGCAGAAGAACAAGCCGAACTGGTCGCCGGAGGCCGAGCTGGAGCGCGCCGAGGTCAAGAAGCTGGTCGGGTCGTTCCTCGACTACGGCGAGCTGGCGCGCCGGTCGCTGGCCAAGAGCTGGGACAAGATCACCCCCAAGCAGCGCGAGGAGTTCGTGGAGACGCTGCGCCAGCTGGTCGAGCGCAGCTACCTCAAACAGGTCCACGGCAACGCCAACTACAACATCAAGTATGAGAAGGAAGAGAAGACCGGCTCCGAGGCCGACGTGACGGCGACCCTCAACACCGTCAGCCGCGGCAAGAAGACCAAGGTCGCCC
>DASZVW010000678.1:0-8937 GCA_035546895.1 Polyangia bacterium | reverse complement strand
GCCGCCCGAGCCCGCCGCGGGGGCCGGCCGCCCGCCGCGCAGCCGCCCCTCGAGGTCGTCGAGCCGTTGCAAGAGATCCCCGAGCGGCACCAGCGGCTCGGCGGCGCACAGATCGATGGCCGCCATCTCGTAGAGGAGCCGCGGCGTGGGGAGCTGCGAGGCCTCCTCGACCGCGCGCGCCCAGCGGTCGAACAGCACCGTCGGCAGCCCCGGGCCGGCCCGCTCGGCCAGCGCGCGCGCTTCGTCGATCTCCTCGGGCGTCGCGTCGACGAGGTCGCCGAGCTGGACGCCGGGCGCCGGCTTCACCGAGGCGATCACCTCCAGGTCGCGCAGGAACCCCAGGAAGGACCGGGCGAGCTGCCCCAGGTCGACGCCCCGATCGGCCGCCCGGGCGATGAGGCGCAGCGCGTTCCCCGGGTCGCGATCGAGCACCGCCGTCGCCAGCCCCACCAGGAGCTGCCGGTCGGCGATCCCCAGCACGTCGGCCGCCACCTCGGCGGTCAGCGTCTCGCTCCCCACGTAGGCGATCGTCTGGTCGAGCAGCGACAGCCCGTCGCGCACCGACCCCGCGGCCTGCCGGGCCACCAGGCGGACCGCCTCGGGCGTGGCGTCGATCTTCTCGGTCTTGAGCACCTCGGTCAGGTGCCCCGCCAGCCGCGCCGTGGAGATGAGCTTGAAGTCGAACCGCTGGCAGCGCGAGAGGATGGTCCCCGGGATCTTGTGCGCCTCGGTGGTGGCGAACACGAACACCACGTGCGGCGGCGGCTCCTCCAGCGTCTTGAGCAGCGCATTCCACGAGTGCGCCGACAGCATGTGGACCTCGTCGATGATGTAGACCTTGCGGCGCGCCCGCGCCGGCAGGTAGCGCACCCCCTCCAGCACCGACTTGGTCTCCTCGACCTTGGTGTTGGAGGCGGCGTCGATCTCGATGACGTCGACCGAACGCCCGCCGGCGATCTCCTGGCAGAGCTCGCAGACGCCGCAGGGCTCGGCGGTCGGCCCCTTCTCGCACGACAGCGCCTTGGCGAGGATGCGCGCCGCGCTGGTCTTGCCGACGCCCCGGGCGCCGGTGAACAGGAAGGCGTGGTGGACCCGGTTCGCCGCGATGGCGTTCGACAGCGTCCGGGCGACGTGCTCCTGCCCGATCAGCTCCGAGAACCGCTGCGGCCGGTACTTCCGGGCCAGAACCAGGTACGACACGGACGGCAATCTAGCACCTGCGACGGGCCCCCTGGGAGGGTTCCCACGCCGCTCGAGCATGCCCACGGGCCCGGCTTGTCGGACTTGCCGCGGTGCTTACCTGTAAGCGCGTCCCATGAGGCTCGACAAGCTGACCATCAAAGCCCGAGAGGCGGTCCAGGCCGCGCATGAGCTGGCCGGGAGCCGCGGGCACCAGGAGCTGACGCCCGAGCACCTGCTGCTGGCGCTGCTCGACCAGCAGGACGGCGTGACCGGCGCGCTGCTGCGCAAGGTGGGGATCGACCCGGCGCAGGTCCGCCAGGCCGCCCAGAGCGCGCTCGACGCGCAGCCGCAGGTCCGCGGCTCGACCGCCGACATCTACGCCGGCCGCCGGCTGACCGACCTGTTCGAGGAGGCGACCAAGCAGTCGAAGGAGTTCAAGGACGAGTACGTCTCCAGCGAGCACCTCCTGCTGGCGCTGGTGGCCAGGGACTTCGGCGCCGCCAGCCGCGCCCTCAAGGACGCAGGCGTCCGCAAGGAGACGCTGCTCAAGGCGCTGGCCGAGGTGCGCGGGACGCAGCGCGTGACCGATCCCGAAGCCGAGGGGAAGTACCAAGCGCTGGCCAAGTACACCCGGGACCTCACCGAGCTGGCCCGCACCGGCAAGCTCGACCCGGTCATCGGCCGCGACGAGGAGGTCCGCCGGGCGATGCAGGTCCTCTCGCGCCGGACCAAGAACAACCCGGTGTTGATCGGCGACCCGGGGGTCGGCAAGACCGCCATCGTCGAGGGGATCGCCCAGCGCATCGCCGCCGGCGACGTCCCCGAGTCGCTCAAGGACAAGAAGATCCTGGCGCTCGACCTGGGGTCGCTCATCGCCGGGACCAAGTTCCGCGGCGAGTTCGAGGATCGCCTCAAGGCGGTCCTCAAGGAGATCGAGGCCAGCGCGGGCGGCGTCATCCTCTTCATCGACGAGCTGCACACGCTGGTCGGCGCGGGCGGGGCCGAGGGGGCCGTCGACGCGGCCAACATGCTCAAGCCGGCGCTGGCGCGCGGCGACCTGCGCTGCATCGGCGCCACCACGCTCGACGAGTACCGGAAGTACATCGAGAAGGACAAGGCGCTCGAGCGGCGCTTCCAGCCGGTCTACGTCGGCGAGCCGTCGCTCGAGGACACGGTGGCCATCCTGCGCGGCCTCAAGGAGCGGTACGAGGTCCACCACGGGATCCGGATCCGCGACGCGGCGCTGGTCGCCGCCGCGCGGCTCTCGCACCGGTACATCCAGGGGCGACAGCTCCCCGACAAGGCGATCGACCTGGTCGACGAGGCGGCCAGCCGCCTCAAGATGCAGATCGACTCGCGCCCCGACCCCATCGATCAGATCGAGCGGCGGCTGACGTCGCTGGCCATCGAGGAGCAGGCGCTCGGCAAGGAGAAGGACGAGGCCTCGGCCAAGCGGCTGGCGGCCGTGGCCACCGAGATCGCCGAGCTGCGCGAGCGCGCCGACCAGATGAAGACCGTCTGGCAGCACGAGAAGAGCCTCATCGGCGGCATCCGCAAGCTGAAGGAGGAGGCCGAGGCGGCCAAGACCGAGGCGGAGCTGGCCCAGCGCCGCGGCGACCTGAACCGGGCCGCCGAGCTGCGCTTCGGCCGCGTCCCCGAGCTCGACAAGCAACTCCTGGCCAAGAGCGCGGAGCTGAAGGAGGCCCAGAAGCACGGGTCGTTCCTGCGCGAGGAGGTCACCGAGGAGGACGTCGCCGCCGTGGTCTCCAAGTGGACCGGCATCCCGGTCGACAAGATGCTGGAGGGCGAGCAGGCGCGCCTGCTGCACCTGGAAGAGCGGCTGCACGCGCGCGTGGTCGGCCAGGACGAGGCGGTCGAGGCGGTGTCCAACGCGGTCCGCCGCGCCCGCGCCGGCCTGCAGGACCCCAACCGGCCGATCGGGTCGTTCATCTTCCTGGGGCCGACCGGCGTCGGGAAGACCGAGCTGGCGCGCGCGCTGGCCGAGTTCCTGTTCGACGACGAGACGCACATGGTGCGGATCGACATGTCCGAGTACATGGAGAAGCACGCCGTGTCGCGCCTCATCGGCGCGCCGCCCGGCTACGTCGGCTACGACCAGGGCGGCCAGCTCACCGAGGCGGTCCGGCGCCGCCCCTACTCGGTCATCCTGTTCGACGAGATCGAGAAGGCGCACCCGGACGTCTTCAACACGCTGCTCCAGCTGCTCGACGACGGGCGGCTGACCGACGGCCAGGGGCGCACGGTCGACTTCCGCAACACGGTGGTCATCATGACCTCCAACGTCGGCAGCCAGCACCTCGCAGACTGGACCAACCTCGAGGCCAAGGACCGGGTGATGGAGGAGCTGCGCCGCACCTTCCGCCCCGAGTTCCTCAACCGGATCGACGACATCGTCATGTTCCACCCGCTCGGGCGGAACGAGATCGATACCATCGTCGACCTCCAGCTCGGGCGGCTGCGCAAGCTGCTGCGCGAGCGCGATCTCGACCTCGAGCTCTCGCCCGAGGCGCGCACCTTCCTGGCCGATCAGGGGTACGACCCGCAGTACGGGGCGCGCCCGCTCAAGCGGGCGCTGGTGCGGTACGTCCAGGATCCGCTGGCGCGCAAGCTCCTGGCCGGCGACCTGCGCCCCGGAGACACCGTGCTGGTCGGCAAGGGCGACGGCGAGCTGACCTTCTCCCGCAAACCGCAACAGCGCATCGCGGTCGTGTCATGATGGAGTGACCAACCGCGCATGAAAGATCTCTACAAGATGCTGGGGGTCGCGGAGGACGCGGACGAGGCTGCGATCAAGAAGGCTTATCGCAAGCTGGCGAAGGAGTTCCACCCCGACATCACCGGCGGCGACAAGCGCAAGACCGAGCGCTTCAAGGAGGTCAACGAGGCGTACGACGTCCTCGGCGACGCCAAGAAGCGGCGGGAGTACGACCGCCTCCGGCACGCGCCGGTCCGCCCCGACGGGATGCCGGAGGGGTTCGACGCCGAGTCGTTCGCGCAGACCTTCGGCCGCTCGCGCGCCGGCGCCGGCGGCGTCGAGGTCAACGGCGACTTCGACATCGGCGACATCTTCGCCAGCCTGTTCGGCGGCGGCGCGGCGGGCGGCGGCTTCGATCCGCGGCGCGCGCGCACGCGCCCCACGCGGGGCGCCGACGTGGCGGGGCGGCTGGAGGTGACCTTCGTCGAGTCGGCGCTGGGCGGCAAGCGGACCGTCCGCACCGGCAGCGGGTCGACCGTCGAGGTCAACATCCCGCCCGGGGTGGAGAACGGCGGCCGCCTGCGCCTCCCCGGCCAGGGGGCGCCCGCGCCGGCGCGCAACGGCACGCCTGGCGATCTCTACCTCGACATCGAGGTGCGCGCCGATCCGCACCTGCGGCGGCGTGGGCCGGACATCGAGCTCGACCTGCCGGTCACCTTCGCCGAGGCCGCGCTGGGGGCGAAGATCGAGGTCCCCACCGTCGAGGGGCGGGTCACCGTCACGGTCCCGCCCGGCACGTCGAGCGGCGCCCGGCTGCGCCTCCGCGGCCGGGGCGTGAAGAACGCCGACGGGACGCGCGGCGATCAACTCTGCCGCGTCGAGATCGTGACGCCGAAGATCAAGCCCGACGACGCCGAGTCACGAAAGCTGATCGAGGAGCTCGCCCAGCGGACCACCTCGGGAAACGTCCGTCGATTTTGAGCGCCCGTTCGAACGCCCGCCGCCCCGACCGGGTCCCCCGGTCCGTCGAAGCAAATCTGGTATACCTTTTTCAACCCGCCGGCATCCTAAAGCAGAGGTGAACCCACCCATGAGCGCTGACACCACGAAGACCCTCCCGCTCCTCTCGCTCCGCAACCTGGTGCTGTTCCCCGGCGCGGTGATGCCGGTGGAGATCGGCCGCGCCAGCTCGCTGCGCCTCATCGAGGCGCTGGGCGGCAAGGGGGCGCGCGTCCTGGTCGGCACGCAGAAGGACGCCGACATCGAAGAGCCGGCCGGCGCCGACCTCTACACGATCTGCGTCGAAGGTGAGGTCGTCCGCATCGTCAAGGCGGCCGAGAACCGCGTCACCGCGGTCCTGCGCGGCACCGAGCGGCGCCGCGTGACCGGCTTCGTCCAGGAGAAGCCCTACCTGCTCGCGGCCTACGAGCCGCTGGTCGAGCTCCGCAAGGACCCGATCGAGATCGACGGCCTCGGCATGGCCGTCTACGACGTCGCCAAGCAGCTGATCGCCATCTCGCCGGACATCCCGGACGAGACGGCGCAGGTGCTCGACCAGCACAAGGACCCCGGCCGGCTGGGCGACATCGTCGCCGCCACCGTCGACCTGTCGCCCGAGGAGCGCGCCTCGCTGCTCGTCGAGGTCGACGTCGCCGAGCGGCTCCGCCGCCTGCTGGTCCTGCTCCAGCGCAAGGTGGAGCTGATCAAGGTGAAGCAGAAGATCGACTCGCAGGTGCGGGAGGAGTTCTCCAAGCACCAGCGTGAGGCGGTCCTGCGCCAGAAGCTGAAGGCCATTCAAGACGAGCTCGGCGAGGGCGAGGACGCCAGCGACCTCGACGCCTTCGAGGAGAAGATCAAGGCCGCCGACATGCCGGCGGAGGTCGAGAAGACCGCCCGCAAGCAGCTCGATCGCCTCAAGCAGATGGCGCAGTCGTCGGCGGAGTACACCGTCCAGCGGACCTACCTCGAGTGGCTGGTCGAGCTCCCCTGGTCCAAGCGGACCGAGGATCGGCTGAACCTCGATCAGGCCCGCGAGATCCTGGACACCGACCACTACGACCTGAAGAAGGTCAAGAAGCGCATCCTCGAGTACCTGGCCGTGCGCAAGCTGGCGCCCGGCAAGAAGGGGCCGATCCTCTGTCTCGCGGGGCCGCCCGGCGTCGGCAAGACGTCGCTCGGCAAGTCGATCGCCCGCTCGCTCGGACGCGAGTTCATCCGCGTCTCGTTGGGCGGCGTGCGCGACGAGGCCGAGGTGCGCGGCCACCGGCGGACCTACATCGGCGCGCTCCCGGGGCGGATCATCCAGGGGATGCGGCGGGTGGGGACGCGCAACCCGGTCTTCATGCTCGACGAGATCGACAAGCTGGGGGCCGACTTCCGCGGCGACCCCTCGGCCGCGCTCCTCGAGGTGCTGGACCCGGAGCAGAACTCCACGTTCTCGGACCACTACCTGGAGGTGAACTTCGACCTCTCGGACGTCATCTTCATCGCCACGGCGAACATGCTGGACCCGATCCCGCCGGCGCTGCTCGACCGCATGGAGGTGCTGGAGATCCCCGGCTACACCCGCGAGGAGAAGCTGGAGATCGCCAAGCGCCACCTGGTGCCCAAGCAGATCGTCGAGCACGGGCTCGACGACGACAAGATCAAGCTGTCCGACGAGGCGCTCACCACGGTGATCGAGCAGTACACGCGCGAGGCCGGGGTCCGTAACCTCGAGCGCGAGGTAGCCAGCGTGATCCGGGCCGTCGCCGTGAAGGTCGCCGAGAACCAGAGCTACGACCCCGCCCTCTCGCCGGCCGCCATCGCCGACATCCTGGGGCCGCAGAAGTACTACTCGGAGGCGGCGGAGCGCACGGAGATCCCGGGCGTCTCCACGGGCCTGGCCTGGACGCCGACGGGCGGCGACATCCTCTTCATCGAGGCCACCGCGATGTCCGGCAAGGGGAGCCTGATCCTCACCGGGCAGCTCGGCGACGTCATGAAGGAGTCGGCGCGCGCGGGCCTGTCGTGGGTCCGCACCCACGTCGACGAGCTGGGCATCAACGCCGACTTCGAGAAGACGGACATCCACCTGCACGTCCCGCAGGGCGCCGTGTCGAAGGACGGTCCGTCGGCGGGCGTAGCCATCACCGTCGCGCTGGTGTCGCTCCTCACCGGGCGGCGCGTCCGTGGCGACGTGGCGATGACCGGCGAGATCACCCTGCGCGGCACGGTGCTGCCGGTCGGCGGCATCAAGGAGAAGGTGCTGGCCGCCCACCGCTCGGGCATCAAGCGCCTGGTGCTCCCCGACCGGAACCGGAAGGACATCATCGACGTCCCCGAGACCGTCCGCGCCGAGCTGGACATCGTCTTCGTCAAGAAGATCGACGAGGCGCTGGAGCTGACGCTGGAGACGGTGCCGGTGGTGCTCCCCGGCCCCGAGGGCACGGCCCCCGGCTCCGAAGTCACCGCCCGCGCCTGACCGGCTTCGAGCCGCCGATTCGCGCGCCTGTCGCGCGGGTCGCGGCTCGCGGGAGGGGAGTAGACTGCCGTCGGCGCCGATGCCGAACGACGACAAGAAATTCGAGACCGCCTCGGGGATACCGCTGGCGTCCTCGTACGGGCCGTCCGACCTCGGCGCCGGGTGGCGCTACGAGGAGAAGCTCGGCGACCCCGGGCAGTACCCGTTCACGCGCGGGCCGCACGCCAGCATGTACCGGGGGAAGCTCTGGACGATGCGCATGTTCTCGGGCTTCGGCACGCCCGAGGACACCAACCGGCGGTTCGCCTTCCTGCTCGAGCACGGCCAGACCGGGCTGTCGACGGCGTTCGACATGCCGACGCTGATGGGGCTCGACCCGGACGATCCGCGCGCGCTCGGCGAGGTGGGGCGCGAGGGGGTGTCGGTCGCCTCGGCCGCCGACATGGCGCGCCTGTTCGCCGGGATCCCGCTCGGCGAGGTGACCACCTCGATGACCATCAACGCGCCGGCCGTGGCGCTGCTGGCCTTCTACGTGGTGGCGGCCGAGCGGCAGGGGATCGCCCCCGAGGCGCTGGCGGGGACGATCCAGAACGACATGCTCAAGGAGTTCATCGCCCAGAAGGAGTGGATCTCCGGCGTCCGCCCGCACCTGCGGATCGTGCGCGACATGCTGGTCTACTGCACCCGCCGGATGCCGCGCTGGAACACCATCAGCGTCAGCGGCTACCACATCCGCGAGGCCGGGGCGACGGCCGTGCAGGAGCTGGCCTTCACGCTGGCCGACGGAATCGGCTACCTCGAGCTGGGGCGCGAGGCCGGCCTGGACGTCGACGCCTTCGCGCCGCGGCTGTCGTTCTTCTGGGACGTGCACAGCGACTTCTTCGAGGAGATCGCCAAGCTGCGGGCGGCGCGCCGGATGTGGGCGCGGATCATGCGCGAGCGCTTCGGCGCCAAGAATCCGCGCTCCTGGCTCTTGCGGGCGCACGCGCAGACGGCGGGCGTCTCGCTGGTGGCGCAGCAGCCGCTCAACAACGTGGCGCGCACCGCCTTCCAGGCGCTGGCGGCCGTGCTGGGCGGCGCGCAGTCGCTGCACACCAACTCCTACGACGAGACCTACGCGCTGCCGACCGAGGCGGCGGCCACGCTGGCGCTCCGCACGCAGCAGATCCTGGCCGAGGAGACCGGGGTCGCGGCGGTCGCCGATCCGCTCGGGGGGAGCTACTACGTCGAGGCGCTGACCGACCGGGTGGAGGCCGAGGCGTCGGCGATCCTGCGCACCATCGACGAGATGGGCGGGATCGTCCGCGCGGTCGAGGCCGGCTGGCCGCAGCGGGAGATCGCGCGCTCCGCCTACCGGACCCAGCGCCAGATCGACAGCGGCGCGCGCGGCATCGTGGGGGTCAACCGGCACGCCAGCCCGGGCGGGACCGCGGCGGCGATACCGACGCTGAAGATCGACGACGGCCCCGAGCGGGTGCAGCGCGCCGCGGTGGCCGAGCTGCGGGCGCGGCGCGACGGCCGAGCCGCGGCGGCGGCGCTGGACGGCGTGCGCGACGCCGCCCGCGGCGACGGCAAC
>DASZVW010000677.1:0-10271 GCA_035546895.1 Polyangia bacterium | reverse complement strand
CCCGTCCCCAGCCGCGCGCGCGTTCCACCTTGCTTCGCTCCGCCGGCGGCTCTCCAGAGGAGAGCGCCCCTGCTCGGCGCGCAGGCCCCCTGCTCAGCACGCCGGTCCTGCTCAGCACGGCCGCCCTGCTCAGGCAGGCCGGCCCTGCTCAGGCAGGCCGGCCCTGCTCAGCACGCCGGACCCGATCGACGGCGGTGCCGCCAATGAGGGGCTGCCGGCCGGTGTGCAGTGCGGCTTGCATGCGGAGCGAGGCGCAGCTCTTCGGGCAGCGAGGGGGACGGGTGTTCGGTCGGCCGGCGCTGAGGCGGGCGGCTCTGTTGTTCCGCCCGCCGATTCCAACCCCTCGGGTGCGCAGGCCGACCGAATACCCGTCCCCCTCGCCCCCGCCGAAGAGTTTCCCGAGCGGAGCCGCCACAAAAAAAGCCCCTCCCGCCGGTGGGCGGAAGGGGCTCGTCGATGCCGATGCCGATGCCGATATCGATACCGATGCGCTGCTGATCGCGCGGTGCTAGTTGGTGATGGTCGGCGGCGAGACGGCGCAGGCGTTCTGGCCGGTCAGGCCGAGGTTGCAGCCGCCCAGCGCGACGTTGCCCGAACCCTGGACGTTCGGCGCCGGGGTGCCGGTGTTGGTCGACTCCTCGGGGTAGTCGAGGCACTGCACGCCGCCCGGGATGGCGACGAAGCCGTGGCTGCTGATGGCCGGCCCGATGATGTTGTTGTTGCCGTAGCACTGCGCGAGCTCGTTCTCGCCACCCTGCAGGTTGCTGAACCCGTAGATGGTGTTGAAGTAGAGGCGGCGCGCCAGCGGGTAGAACGGCGTCGTGCCCGGCGCCGCCAGCAGGTTCTTGAGCGCCAGGTCCGGATCGCTGCTGACCGAGGCGGGCGTGAACGGCGGCGTGCCGTTCACCGCCAGCCCCTTGAGGGTGTCAGGTTGCGGCGTGACCGGCGAGCCGGTCCCCGGGAACGACTGCGCCGACTCGCGCCCCGCGTATCCGACGCTGCAGGGATCCGAGTCCGTGAGGCAGCCGATCTGCGAGGTGTCGTCGTTCTCCTTGCAAAGGCCGGTGGTCCCCTGCCCGGGGTTGGGGACGTTCCCCGCGCCCGCCGCGGCGGCGTGGATCCGGTAGAACGACCCGTTGAGGATGCGCTTGTTGGCGTCGAGCGCGTACTGGAACGGGGTGGTGCCGCGCTGGAGGCTGTTCACCTGGGTGGCCACCACGACCGTCGCCAGGTTGTACTGGCGGCCGTCGGGACGGCCGGTCAGATCGGCGCACTTGGTGGTGTTGGCGGTGATGCAGCGCGGATCGGGGTTGGAGGCGCTGCCCGCGAACGGCATCAGGCAGGCGCCGCCGATCGGCGGGTTCCCGCCGGGGCAGAGGTAGCCCTTGGGGATCTGGTTCCCCTTGATCGGCGCCACGTACACGCACGACTGGCCGCAGGCCTGCGTCGGGAAGA
This sequence comes from Polyangia bacterium, assembly GCA_035546895.1. Taxonomy (GTDB): domain Bacteria; phylum Myxococcota_A; class Polyangia; order Fen-1088; family Fen-1088; genus JADGRB01. The sequence goes on along the minus strand of DASZVW010000677.1, from coordinate 8,816 downwards.
AGTCCGAGGTGAGGGCCGAGGCGGCGTCCGGCATCAGGATGACCTGCACGACGCCGAGGTCGCCGGCGAAGGAGCCGGTGGTGGTGCCCGCCTTGAAGGGCTGGCAGACGCCGTCGTGGCCGGCCACGCAGTTCGTGCGGATGGGGTCGAGGTCCGAGAAGTCGGAGGCGCCGCCGAAGCTGGTGAGGCCGGCGGTCTGCGCGTCGGCCGAGTTGCAGAACGGGTTGGCCTTCTGGGCCGCGCCGACCGGAACCGTCGACAGCGTGCCGATCCCCTTGCCGGGCGGGTTGAGGACGCTGACGAAGGCGTCCGTGGTGCCCGAGAGATCGCTGCGGCGCCAGGCGTGGGTGAGGCCGGCCGAGCAGGTGGTGTCGCCGGCGGCGCAGTCGCTGGCGAAGAGGTTCCGCCAGTTGCGGATGAGCGACTTGCGGACCGGGCTCGCGCAGTTGTAGGTCCCGTCGTGGGTGAGGCCGAAGTAGAGGACCGCCAGCGCGTCGAACGACGGCTGGCCCGAGTAGAGCGTGCTGCCGGCGGCGCCGAACGTGTAGTTGTTGCCGGCGTCGCAGCCGGGACAGCTGGCGGGCGCGCCGCCGGTCGCGGTGCCGTCGTTGGTCACCGCGAACGCCGCGCGCGTCGCGAAGCCGTTGGCGCCGCTCGCCTGGCTCGAGCAGGCGGTGGTGTCGTTGGCCGTCACGGCGACGCCGTCGATGCCGACCAGCAGCCCCTCGGAGAGGCCCGGCGAGGCCGGCGACGGGATCGAGCAGTACTCCGTGTTCTTGAGCGCGCGAGACATCGGGCTCACCTGCTGAGCGTCGATGCTCATCTGTCCGGCGCCGACGCCCGAACCGCCGCCCAGGTAGGTGATCCCCTGCTGGGCGAAGTTGGCGAACGCCGTGTTGCACGAAGAGATGACGGTGTTGGTGACGTCGAACAGCGTGTCCGACCCGTTGAGCGCGATGTTGCTTCCGGTCGTATCAGCGGCCGCCGCCAGGCCGGCGGCGCCGACGCCCGCCAGCAGAATCGCGGCCCCTCTTATCGAAGTTCTCATCTCGAGCCTCCCTAATCCTTGTCAGTTCCATCTCCGGCCGACGTCGGCCGAATTCGACCGGCTTCGGCTAACAAAGATCGGGCCAAGCTCGGGGAAGTTTTCGTCAGCGCGCGAACCATTCAGTTTGCATTGGTTTCTCGGCCGAGCTCCCGCCGGCGCCGCCAAGCGGGCGCGCCGCGCGCGTCTCGCCGTCTCCGAAAATCGATTGAGGACGGCCGATTTTCGGATCGGGGTTTCCGTTCCGAGATTCATAGGCGGGTTTTCGATTCCCGGAGGGCCGCGCCGCGCGCCGTCGAACGGGCGCCTTCGCGACGCCGCCGCGAGTGTTCGAAATGACGGCGGATTCGGCCGGCGGCCCGAGATCGCCGTCCGCGGCTCGGGAGTTGCTAGGGGAACGGGCGGCATTCGCTCCAAAGCGGGAGCGGGCGCCTAACAAACCAGTCGAGATTTTTCGGGAGGATACCGTGATGACGCGAAATTCGGTGAAACTGGCTGCTTTGGGGGCGGTTGCGCTCCTTGGTGGCGCGATCGGCGTGAACTGCTCGAAGAGCAGCAACCCCAGCAGCGGCGGCCTGAAGCTCGCCGTCGTGCTCCCGAGCGGAGCCACGATCAGCCAGGTGACGTACACCATCCAGAGCTCGTCGGGATCGACGATCGCGGGCCCGGGCACGTTCAGCGTGACCGACCCGCACGCCACCGTCTCGCTCGACATCGTGCTGCCGGTGACCCCGGCCGGCGACAAGGGCGACACCGTCACCCTGACCGCCACCACCAGCACCAATGAGAGCTGCACCGGCACCAGCGCCGCGTTTCCGGTCCTCGCCGGCACCAACCCGGCGGTGACCATGACCCTGACCTGCGGCGGCGGCAGCCAGTCGGGCCAGACCGGCAACATCGGCGTCACCGCGACGCTGGTCGAGGGTGACAACTGCCCGAGCATCACCTCGGCGGTCGTCGGCCCCGACGAGACCTCGGTCGGCAGCTCGGCCACCGTGGCCGCGACGGCCGTCGATCCCGACGCCAGCGAGACGGTCAGCTACGCCTGGGCGCCGGCGGCGAACTTCGCCGCGCCGACCTCGGCCGCGACCGCCTACACCTGTACGGTCTCGGGGACGCAGACCTTCACCCTGACGGTCAGCGACAACCACATGCCGACCCCCTGCACCACGACCGCCACGCTCACGATCAAGTGTGACGGCGCGGTCTGCGGCGACGGCATCGTCGAGGCGGGCGAGCAGTGCGATCCGCCGAACGTCGGCAACTGCGGCCCGAACTGCCAGTTCCTGACCGGCACGGGCGGCACCACCGGCGCGGCTGGCGCTCCGGCGACGGGCGGCACCGGCGGCACCGGCGGCGCGGCTGGCGCTCCGGCGACGGGCGGCACCACCGGCGCCGGCGGCACCGCCGCGACGGGCGGCACCACCGGCACCGGCGGCGTGATGGCCTCCTGCGGCCCGAACGGCGAGGACTGCGCGGCTTGCGAGAGCTGCGAGATCGCGGCCACCAACAACGGCGTCTGCTTCAACACCTCGCCGCCGACGGCCGCGGGGAGCTCGCCCAGCACCTTCGGCTGCGACGGGTTCACCAACGCCAACGACAAGGCCAACTGCCTCGCGCTCCTCACCTGCCTCCGGTCGACCACCTGCCAGAACCTGATCCACTCGGCGACCAGCGACTACGGCGAGGCCGGCGTCGGCTTCGACGACGGCACGCCCTGCCTCTGCAACAGCACCACGGCCACCACCACCAAGAGCGTCTGCCTCGGTGCCAGCGCCTGGACGGGCGTCTGCGCGCCGCAGTTCGTCGCCGCGTCGGTCAACTCGACCGGCACCGAGACGCCGGTCATGGCGCTCTTCGACACCACCTTTCCGGTCGGCGTCGCCATGAACCTCATGACCTGCGACATCGACTCCAGCCAGCCGGGCTCGGGCACGGCGAGCTGCGCGGCGGCCTCGACCTGCATCGTTCCCCAGTGACGAAAACGTAACAAACGCCGGTGAATTGACTCACCGGTAATCGGAGAGGGCGCGCTCATGAAAATGGGCGCGCCTTTTCTCTTTTTCGGCAAACAGCGCATTGCGAGACGCCTTGCTTTGTGGAAACGTTCGTTCCCGGGCTCCCCAATGGACGTTGCGTGGATGACGTTGCGGCTGCGGCCGGGCCGCGGGCCGTTGGCCGGCGTGGTGCTCGCCGCGCTGGCCGCCGCGGCCTGCGCCGGCGATCCGGGCCAGCCGTCGGCGGGCGGCGCCGCGCAGATCAGCTTCGCGCTCCCCAACGGCTGGAGCCTGGAGACCGTCGGCTATCTGGTCCGCGCGCCCGACGGGACGACGCTCGCCGCCGGCAGCGAGGACGTCGGCGCGCCGCGCGCCACGCTGTCGTTGTCGCTGACCCTGCCGCCCGGGCGCGGCGACGTCCTGGAGGTCACCGCCACCACCGCGACCGGGACGACCTGCGCCGGGAGCAGCCTCCCCTTCGACGTGACGGCCGGGGCGGCCAACGCCGTCAGCCTGGTCCTCGCCTGCGGCGCGCCGTCCGTCCAGTCGGACGTCTGCCCTCAGGTCACGGTGGCGGCGCCGAGCCCGGCCGAGGCGATGGCCCCCGCGGGCCTGGTCATGCTGGCGGCCAGCGCCAGCGATCCCGACCCGGGCGACGTCCCCTCGTTCGCCTGGTCGGCGACCGGCGGCGCCTTCAGCGACCCCACCGCCGCCGCGACCGAGTTCGTCTGCACCAGGTCCGGGAACGTGGCGCTGGTCCTGACCGTCGACGACCACCACCTCCCGGCCCCCTGCCAGGTCACCTCGGTGCTCGCGGTGACCTGCCTGCCCGATCCGAGCGCCGTCTGCGGCGACGGCGTCGTCGAGCCGGGCGAGGCGTGCGATCCGCCCGACGGCGTCACCTGCGGCGCGGACTGCCAGCGCCTCCCCGGCCTCTGACCACCCGCCCGCCGGCGCGCCCGTCAGTGCTTGACCGTCACCTGCCAGCTGACGTTCGTCTGCGTCCAGCCGTCGCAGAGCACCTCGGTCACCGTCTGCGTCCCGGCCGGCCAGGTCGAGGTGTCGAAGCTGACGTCGAATGATCCGGCGCGATCCATCAGGAACGCCGAGCCGTTCGCCTCCACGACGCCGATCACCGAGTCGCCGTCGGGATCGTCGAGCACGGCGATGAACGAGAGCTGCGCGTCGACGGTGACGGGGTAGGCGTCGACCGAGATGGTCGGGGGTCGGTTGCCGAGCGGCGCCATCCCCTTGGCCGGCTGCACGGCCCAGCGCTCGATGGTGTCGCGCTCCCAGTCGGGCAGCGCCGGGCTCGGCTGCGGCGGCATCCGCGGCCACGGGCTCCCGCGCTCCGGCAGCACGTCCTCGACGATCAGCGCGCCGACCCCGGGCGCGCCGGCCAGCGGGAGGGCCGGGTTGAGGGCCAGCGCCGCGTCGCCGCAGGCGGCGGTGTCGTAGAAATCGAAGCGGTAGCCGCCGCCGGTCTGGGGCGACGTCCAGCCGTGGCAGCCGTCGCAGGCGCCCCGGAACAGCGGCGCCACGTCGGCCCAGGCCGGGTGCAGCGGCTCGGCCGGCGGCGACGCGCACCCCGCCGCCCCCAGGGCGACGACGGCGACGGCGAGGAGGCGGGCGCGCACGCCTCAGTCCCCCGCCCGGTCCCGCGCGGCGTCGCGGTGCCCGGCGTCGGCGTGTCCGCCGTCGGACGGGCCGTCCGACGGGCCGGCGTCCGTCTGCAGGAGGCAGGCGGCCGGATCCGGGGGCGGGCCGCCCGGGACCTGGGGGGCGCCGTTCAGGATCCAGCGCTCGACCAGCTCGATGTCCGCCTCGGGGAGCGGCCGATCCGGCGGCATGCGCGGCGCCGCGCGCGCCCGCAGCGTGTTGACCACCCGCGACCCGGCCGGATCGAAGGGCGTCACCAGCGGCCGCGGCTCGAAGCAGTCGATGGTGCCGTCGTAGTTGGCGTAGTGGCAGTTGGCGGGGACCGGGATCGAGCCGTCGGGGGGGAACACCACGAAGGCGCACAGCGCGGTCAGGCTGGCGTAGCCGTTCTCGGGCGTCGAGAAGTCGAGCCCCGAGACGGCCGCCGCCGGGCCGTGGCAGCTGGTCGTCGCGCAGTTCGGCTGGAAGATGGCGGGCGAGAGGTAGCCCCACTCGGCGGGCCGGTCGTCGTAGCGGCCGCAGCCCGCCGCGCAGGCGGCGGCCAGCGCGGCGGCGAGCGCGAGCCGAGGCGGGACGTTCACCGGAGGACCCCCAAGGGGGCGCATATACCAGCGGGCCGGCGGGGCGCGTGTGACGAGTTGGAAAACGTCCGGCGTCGGTGGCGCGAAAAAACTGGCGGCGCCTGGCCCCCCGCCAGACCATCGTTCGCAGCGGATGCCGGCACGGTCCAAACGGGCGCTCCTCTGGACGTCGACCACCTACTTCGGCGAGGGGCTCCCCTGGAGCTTCCTTCATCAGATGGGGACCGAGTTCCTCACCGCCATCGGCGCCTCGAAGACGCAGATCTCCTCCACCTCGCTGCTCCACCTGGCGGTCACCTTCAAGTTCGCCTGGAGCCCGGTGCTCGATCTGTTCGGCAAGCGGCGGTCGTGGCTGTGGGGGCTGCAGCTCCTGCTCGGGCTGGGGATGTTCGCCGTGGCCGCGGTCGCCCCCAGCCGGAACCTGACGGCGTTCTGGCTGATGGTCTCGGCGCTGGCGGTCGTCCACGCCACCCACGACATCGCCTGCGACGGGTTCTACCTGCAGGCGCTCGACACGCACGACCAGGCGCTCTACTCGGGGACCCGGCTCGGCGCCTACCGGCTGGCGCTGCTGGTCGGCTCGTCGGCGCTGGTCTACCTGGCCGGCCGGACGAGCTGGCTGCTGGGGTTCGGCGCCGCCGGCGCGCTCATGATCCTGACCGCGGTGGTGAACGCGGTGGTGATGCCCCGCCCGGCCGAGCGCGACGCGCGCGAGGCCGCCCCCGCGGCGCCCGGGTCCGGCCGCGCGGCGCGCGCCTACCTCGAGGCGTTCCGGTCGTTCCTCACCCAGCCCCAGGCGCCGCTGGTGCTGGCCTTCCTGCTCTGCTACCGGCTGGGCGACATCATGATGTTCGCCATGTCGAAGCCGTTCCTGCGCGACCTCGGCGTCGACACCGCCCACCGCGGCGTGCTCAACGGGTTCAGCATCGGGGCCTCGATCCTGGGGGTGATCGCCGGCGGCGCCTACGCCGCCCGGCGGGGGCTCGAGCGGGCGCTGGTCCCCCTCATCTACGCCCAGAACCTGGGGATCCCGCTCTACATCGGGATGTCGGTCTGGAAGCCGCACCTGGTGGGGATCACGGCCATCGTGATCGTCGAGCAGCTGGTCGGCGGGCTGGGGATGGCGGGCGCCAACGTGTTCCTGATGCAGCGCTGCCGGCGGGCCTTCTCGGCCTCCCACTTCGCGATGGCGACCTCGGTGGTCTCCCTGGCGAGCACGTTTTCCGGATATCTCTCGGGGCCGCTGAACGACCGACTCGGCTACCCGCTGTTCTTCACGGTGGCCTTCCTGGCCAGCGTCCCCAGCCTGGTGCTGGTGCTGCTGGTTCCGAAAACGCCGGTCGATCCCGAGGCCGCCGCCCCGGTCTAGCCGAGGGCTGCCGGACGCCTGTCACACATCGGACCACGTTGGGCGTGCGATTTGGCGGCCGGCGGCTCGTTCCGCCCGCGCCCGCGCCCCGGCGGTGGCATAGAATGATGGGACAGCGAGGCACCATGACTAAGACGCACTCTCCTAGGATCGGACGACTCCCTCTGGCTCTGGCCATCGCCGGCGCGGCGCTCGGCTGCTCGTTCAGGCCGTCGAACCTGCAAGAGACCACCGGCAGCGGCGGCGGCACCGGGCAGTCGCACCACATCGACGGGCTCACCTCGCTCAGCATCAGCCCGACCAGCGCCACGCTGTCGGTGACCTCCGGCGGCGGGGCCAAGACCCAGCAGTACACCGTCACCGGCATGGTGAACGGACATTCCCAGAACGTGACCAGCCAGGTCGGCTACTCGCTCAGCGTGCAGAACGTCGTCACGGTGAGCGCGAGCGGCCTGGCCACCACGCTGGGATCGGGCGGCGGCGTGGTGGTCATCACCGCCAACGCGAACGGGATCACCGCCAGCGCCACGCTGACCGTCCAGTACACCTTCACCGGCGCCGATCCGGGGCCGGCCGGGCAGGGCGTCCCCTCCAACGCCGGCGGCCTCTTCAACACCAGCAACAACGACGCGAGCCGCGCGCCGACGCTGGTCTACCCCAACGACAACGTCCTCTTCCCGCCCAACATCACCGGGATCGAGATCCACTTCCTGCCCGGCAGCAGCAGCAACACGCTCTACGAGGTCAGCTTCAAGGGCTCGGTGTCGACGATCAACACCTTCATCCGCTGCATGGCGCCGCAGGGGATCACCGGCTGCATCTACCTGCCCGATCCGTCGCTCTGGTCGGCGGTGGCGGTCTCCAACGCCGGGCAGGGGCAGGTGACGCTGATGGTGCGCGGCACCGACGACAGCGGGACCTCGGTCGGCAACAGCGCCAGCTTCCGGATGTCGTTCTCCAAGGACCCGATCGAGGGGGCGCTCTACTACTGGACCACCAGCGGCAAGACCGCGATCATGCGCTGGGACTTCAGCGGCAGCACCTCGATGGCGCAGGCCTACCTGACGCCGACCAACACCGACGGCACCACCTGCGTGGGGTGCCACGCGCTGGCGCCCGACGGCACCAAGCTGGTGGCCAGCGCCGGCGGCCAGGGCGACGGGCGGCTCCTGCTCTGGAACATCTCCGGCAACGCGGCGCTGCAGCCGTTCCCGCTCTCGCAGAAGAGCCAGTTCGAGTCCTGGAACGCGGCCGGCACGCAGTTCGTCGGCGTGTACGGCGACGCCACCGAGAAGGGGCCCTCGAACCTGATGGTCTTCGACGGCAATACGGGGATGGTGGTGCAGACGATCGATCTCGGCGGCCTGCGCGCCGACCACCCCGACTGGACCAAGAACGCGAACGCGCCCGACACCATCGCCTTCACCTCGATCGATCCGGTGGCCAAGACCACCGATCAGCGCCCGGCCACCGGCGGCATCGACTTCGTCCAGGAGACGGGCGGGACCTGGGGCGCGCCGCAGACGCTGGTCCCCTCGATGCTCGGCAAGAACCGCTATTACCCGGCGATCGCGCCCGACGGGAACCTGCTGGTGTACGACGAGTCGACCTGCACCAGCGGCACGCCGACGGCGGGCCAGCCCGCCGACAAGTCCTGCGACGCCGACACCGACGCCACGGCGACCATCATGTACACCTCGCTGCAGGGGCAGGCGCCGATCTCGCTGGCCAACGCCAACAGCCCCGGCGTGGCCGACAACGCCGCGACGGCGCTGACCAACTCGTTCCCCAAGTGGGCCCCCTTCATCGAGAACCTGGACGAGCAGGGGAAGCTCATCTGGCTGACCTTCTCCTCGACGCGCCAGTACGGGCTGCGCTCGCCGCCGGCGCCGGCCGACACCGACGAGACGACCAAGGGGACGCTGCTCTGGATGGTCGGCATCCGCCAGGCCATCGGCAACGGCGACCCCAGCTTCACCGCCTTCTGCTTGCCGTTCCAGGACATCACCACCTCGAACCACATCGCCCAGTGGCCCAAGGCCTTCATCCAAGGGCCCGGCTAGCTCCGCCTGTGTCGCCGTCTCCGCTCGCTCGGTTCACGCGCGGGGGCGGCTGGGGCCGGGTATCTCCTCGGCCTGCGCACCCGAGGGGTTGGAATCGGCGAG
>DASZVW010000676.1:0-3390 GCA_035546895.1 Polyangia bacterium | reverse complement strand
CCCAGGACGGCGAAGGGGCAGCGCTCGCGGTTGCAGACTGCAACGAATTTTTCGAGCGCCGGCCCCTCGGGGATCGCGAGCACGTAGCGCTCCTGCGCCTCGTTGCACCAGATCTCCAGCGGCGAGAGGCCCGGCTCGGCGCTGGGGATGTCGCGCAGCGCGAACCGCGCGCCGCGCCCGCTGTCGTGGATCAATTCCGGGAGCGCGTTGGAGAGGCCGCCCGCGCCGACGTCGTGGATGGAGAGGATGGGGTTCTCGGCGCCGCGCGCCGCGCAGCGGTCGATCACCTCCTGGCAGCGCCGCTGCATCTCGGCGTTGTCGCGCTGGACGGAGGCGAAGTCGAGGTCCTCGGCCGAGGCGCCCGAGGCCAGCGAGGAAGCGGCGCCGCCGCCGAGGCCGATCAGCATGGCCGGCCCGCCCAGCACCACGATGGGCGTCCCCGCCGGGAACTCGGCCTTCTTCACCTGCTCGGCGCGCACGTTGCCGAACCCGCCGGCGACCATGATCGGCTTGTGGTAGCCGCGCACCTCGCGCAGCGCCGGGCCGTCGACCTCCAGCTCGAAGGTGCGGAAGTAGCCGCACAGGCCCGGGCGGCCGAACTCGTTGTTGAAGGCGGCGCCGCCGATCGGCCCCTCGAGCATGATGTCGAGCGCGCTGGCGATCCGATCGGGCTTGGCGGCCGGCCGCTCCCAGGGGCGGGGCGCCCCCGGCAGCCGCAGGTTGGAGACGGAGAACCCGGTCAGCCCCGCCTTGGGGCGGGCGCCGCGGCCGGTGGCCCCCTCGTCGCGGATCTCGCCGCCCGACCCGGTGGCGGCGCCGGCGAACGGCGAGATGGCCGTCGGGTGGTTGTGGGTCTCCACCTTCATCAGGAGGTGCACCGGCTCGACGACGGCGCGGTAGACGGCGCTCGCCGGATCGGGGGCGAACCGCCCCGCGCGCGGCCCCTCGACGACCGCGGCGTTGTCGCGGTAGGCGGAGAGGACGCCGCCCGGGCTGGCCTCGGTGCTGCGGCGGATCATCTGGAACAGCGACTGGGCCTGCTTGTGGCCGTCGATGACGAAGTCGGCGTTGAAGATCTTGTGCCGGCAGTGCTCGCTGTTGGCCTGCGCGAACATCATCAGCTCGACGTCGGTCGGATCGCGCCCCAGCGTCCGGTACGCCTCGCAGAGGTAGTCGATCTCGTCGGGCGACAGCGCCAGCCCCAGCCGCACGTTCGCCTCGGCCAGCGCGGCGAAGCCGTCGTTCCCCAGCGCCACGTGCCCGAGCGGCCGCGGCGCCGGCCGGTCGAACAGCCGCGGCACCTCGCTCGGCCGCTCGATCACCGACTCGGTCATCCGGTCGGCGAGCGCGCGCGAGCAGCCCGCCTCGTCGACGATCTCGCCCACCACCACGTAGCTGATGCCGCGCTCGATCCGCCGCACCTTGGCGAGGCCGCAGACGCGCGCGATGTCGGTCGCCTTCGACGACCAGGGGGAGATGGTCCCCATCCGTGGGACCACCATCAGCCGCCGCCCCGAGGCCACCGTGTCGCGGCTGGCCTCCGTGCTGCGCGGGCCGTAGGCGAGCAGCGCGCGCAGGATGCGCGACTGCTCGGCGTTCAGCGAGCCGTCGACGTCGGCGAAGTGGAGGTAGGTCCCCGTCAGCGCCCGCGCGCCCGGGTTGGTGCGGCGGATGGCGGCCAGCCGCTTCTGCAGGCGGCCCGGTCCGAGCGCGCTGCCGGTGATCACCTCCATCATGTCGGCGCCAGCCTGCCGGCTTCGGGCCGGCGATGCAATCGGCGCGGGATCATCACGCTAGGCGGCACCGGCCAGCTGGCGGAGGACGTAGTGGAGGATGCCGCCGTGCTCGTAGTAGGCGATCTCCTGGGGGGTGTCGATGCGGACGATGGTGGAGATCTCCCGCGACACGTTCCCCGACCTGGCCAGCACGGTCAGCTCGCGCCCGCCCGAGAACCCCGAGGCCAGCAGCGCCGGCAGCCCGACGGTCTCGAAGATCTCCTCGCCGGTGAGCCCCAGCGAGGCGGCCGACTCGCCGGGCTTGAACTGCAGGGGGACGATCCCCATCCCCACCAGGTTGCTGCGGTGGATCCGCTCGTAGCTCTCGGCGATCACCGCCCGCACGCCGAGCAGGCGCGGCCCCTTGGCCGCCCAGTCGCGCGAGGAGCCCGAGCCGTACTCCTTGCCGGCCAGGATGATGAGCGGCACCTTCTCGGCCGCGTACTTCTCGCTGGCGTCGAAGATCGACATCACCGCCCCGTCGGGCAGGTGGCGGGTGACGCCCCCCTCGGTGCCGGGCGCCAGCAGGTTGCGCAGCCGGACGTTGGCGAAGGTGCCGCGCACCATCACCTCGTGGTTGCCGCGCCGGGCGCCGTAGCTGTTGAAGTCCTTGGGATCGACGCCGTGGGCGATGAGGTACTTGCCGGCCGGGCCGTCCTTCTTGATGCTGCCGGCGGGCGAGATGTGGTCGGTGGTGACGCTGTCGCCGAGCACCGCCAACACGCGCGCCCCCTTGAGGTCGCCCGGCTTCTGCGCCGCCTTGGCCATCCCCTCGAAGTAGGGCGGGTGCTTGATGTAGGTCGACGCCGCGTCGAAGAGGTAGGTGTCGCCGAGCGGGACGTCGAGCTTGCGCCAGCGCTCGTCCCCCTCGAACACCACGCCGTACGACTTCTCGAACATCGCCGGCTTGACCGCCTTGCCGACCGCGTCGGCCACCTCGCCGTTCGAGGGCCAGATGTCGCGCAGGTAGACCGGCCCGCCGGCGCCGTCGCCGAGCGGCTCCTTGTCGAGCTCGATGTCGATGCGGCCGGCCAGCGCGTAGGCCACCACCAGCGGCGGCGACATCAGGTAGTTGGCGCGCACGTCGGGGTTGATGCGCCCCTCGAAGTTGCGGTTCCCCGACAGCACGCTGGCGACCACCAGGTCGCGGGCGTCGATGGCGTCGGCGATCGGCTGCGGCAGCGGCCCCGAGTTGCCGATGCAGGTGGTGCAGCCGTAGCCGACGGTGTGGAAGCCCAGCTTCTCGAGGTAGGGGGTCAGCGCCGCCTCGGCCAGGTACTCGGTCACCACCTTGGAGCCGGGGGCCAGCGAGGTCTTCACCCAGGGGCGGGTCTTGAGCCCCTTCTCGACCGCCTTCTTGGCCAGCAGGCCGGCGGCCACCATCACCGAGGGGTTCGAGGTGTTGGTGCAGCTGGTGCTCGCCGCGATCACCACCGAGCCGTGCGTCAGCTCGGGCGCGGGGGCCGAGCTCGGCGCGTAGCCGACGTTGGTGGTCTGCGCGGCCGCGTCGGGGGCCGAGGCGGCGGGCTTCTTCTTCGGCTTGACCAGGCCGGGGAGCGCCTCGTCGAACGACCTCTTGGTCTGGTAGAGGCTGACCCGGTCCTGCGGGCGCTTG
>DASZVW010000675.1:0-2921 GCA_035546895.1 Polyangia bacterium | reverse complement strand
CGACGGCTTGACGTGCCGGCCGGCCGGAGCGGCAAGAAAACGCCCGCCAGGAATAAAATTCCCGGCTGAAATTCGCACCGCCGCCCTTCGAATTCCGGAAACCTCTTTCGCGGTGTTTGGAAGTAGAGTCCCCGCCGCAGGCGGCGGCCTCCTGCCCCTGCCACAGGCTGATCGCCCGGTGCATCTGCGAGCAGGGCGCGGCCGCGCCCGCGTCGGCGACGGCGGCGGCGAGCGCCGTCGGGGCCGGCGAACGGCACCCCGACATCGCGACCACCGCGATCACCGACAGCAGGCCCTGCCGCCGCGCACACCCAGAGATCCACTCCACGCGGCTGCGGAGTCTAAACCAGATCGCGGCCGCGCCTGGGGGTCAGAACCGGAGCCGGAGCCCGCCCAGCGCGCTCGTCGAGGTGCCGAGGAACGGAGAGAGGCCCGCGCGGTCGTCGCCCGTCACGGCCAGGCGCAGATACCCGAGGCTGACGAGGAGGGGCGTCGTCTCCCGGGGCGGCCCCGCGGCGGTGGGCGTCAAGATGCTGAAGACGGTGGGCAGCGGGAGCTTGCCCACGAAGGTGGGCGGGCGCAGGGCGAATGACCACGGCGCGCCGGCCGCGAGGTGAGCGGCCGTCATCGCGGCCGGGAGGCCTCGCTCGGCCGCCCGGGCGCGCGCGCTCGACAGGAACGCCAGGACCAGCGCGGCCCCGAGCCCGGCGCGACCTGCCCCCAAGCGGCGACGATGCTGCCGTCGCATGATCTTTTACCCCAAGTCCGATCATCGGCAGGTGTGAGGTTGCCTTGATGGCGCCCTTGCCGGACGCGTCACGCGCGCGGCGCGGGCGGCGCCCGGAGCACGACGCGCCCTCTCAAGGTCCGTCGTCGATCGTCCGATCAGTCAGCGCCGGGGGAGATCGGATGGTTGCTTGGACCCAGGGCGTGAGATTGGTTCGGACGCACGACGCGATCCGCTGGCGACGATAATCTCGATCGACCGCGTCCGGCGCGCGCGTCTCGAGGCGGCCTGGGACTGGGCGCTGCTGGTGGGGGCCGTCCTGCTCGTCGTCGGCGCGGGGATCGGCGTCTCGGCGCTGGTGGCGAGATGACGTCCGCGCGGCGGCGCCTCGCTTCAGGGTGAGAGGCCGAGCGCGCGCAGGAGCCCGGCCAGCTCCGCGGGGAGCGGCGCCTGCACCTGCAGCGGGGCGCCCGAGCGCGGGTGGCGCAGGCGCAGCTCGCCGGCGTGCAGCGCCAGCCGATGAAAGCCGAAGCGCTCGCGGAAGAGGCGGTTGTGCTCCCCCTTGCCGTAGCGCGTGTCGCCGATGATCGGGTGGCTCGCGTGCTTGAGGTGCCGCCGGATCTGATGCTGGCGTCCGGTCAGCGGGAGCGCCTCGTAGAGGCCGTAGCGCTCGAAGGTCCCCAGCAGCTTGAGCTCGGTGACGGCGGGGCGCCGCTCCCCGCCGCCGTCCTTGGCCAGCGGGTGATCGACGCGCACCAGCGCCGGGTCGTTCCCCCGGCAGAGCGCGAGGTAGCGCTTCTCCACCTCGTGCGCCTCGAACTGGACCTGCACCCGGCCGGCGATCTCGCCGCTGAGCGCGAACAACAGCACGCCGCTGGTGCCGCGATCCAAGCGGTGCACCGGGTAGACGTGGCGGCCGAGCTGATCGCGCAGCGTCTGGAGCGCCGGCACGCCGTCGCGCGCCCAGCCCCGGTGCACCGGCATCCCCGACGGCTTGTCGACGGCGACCAGCTCCTCGTCGCGGTAGAGGATCTCGAGGCGCTCCACGGCCCGCACTGTGGCACGGACCGGGCCCGGGGCCTCCGATATCGTCGAGCTTCGATGATCCTCTGGGCGCTGACGGCGTGCATCTTGTACAGAACTTTCACCGAGCCGGCCGCCGACTCTCCCGCCCGCCGGTGTTAGGCTCCTGCTTCCACGAACGACCAGCCTCGAGGTGCACGCGCCATGTCGTACACGACCGAGAATCAGGACGGCAAGGAAGCTCCCCCGATCCTCCCGCCCTCCTCCGCGGCGAGGGGACATCAGAACGGCGACGCGGCGGCCACCAGCCGCGCGTTCGCGCAGGAGCTGCTCGCCGCCATGGTCCGTTATCGAGACGGCGACTTCAGCGCGCGGCTGCCGACCGACGTCCTGGGCGTCGAGGGGAAGATCGCGGACGTCTTCAACGGCATCCTGGCGGTGAGCGCCCGCCGCGCCGCGGAGACGGCGCGCGTCTGCCAGGTCGTCGGCAAGGCCGGAAAGCTCAAGGAGCGGATGAGCGTCCCGGGGGCCGTGGGCGGCTGGGCCGACGACATCACCGCGCTCAACACGCTGATCGACGATCTCGTCTGGCCGACCACCGAGGTGACCCGCGCCGTCGGCGCCGTCGCCAAGGGCGATCTCTCGCAGGCGATGGCGCTCGACGTCGACGGCCGGCCGCTGGAGGGCGAGTTCCTCCGCTCGGCGCGGCTGGTCAACAAGATGATCGACCAGCTCTCGGTCTTCTCCTCCGAGGTGACGCGCGTGGCCCGCGAGGTCGGCACCGAGGGGAAGCTGGGCGGCCAGGCCCAGGTGAAGGGCGTCTCGGGCGTCTGGAAGGACCTCACCGAGTCGGTCAACCAGATGGCCGGCAACCTGACCGCGCAGGTCCGCAGCATCGCCGACGTCACCATCGCCGTCGCCAGCGGCGATCTCTCCAAGAAGATCACCGTCGACGTCCGCGGCGAGATCCTGCAGCTCAAGGAGGCGATCAACACCATGGTCGACCAGCTGCGCGCGTTCGCCTCCGAGGTGACCCGCGTGGCCCGCGAGGTCGGCACCGAGGGGAAGCTGGGCGGCCAGGCGGTGGTGCCGGGCGCCGCCGGGACCTGGAAGGACCTCACCGACAACGTCAACCTCCTGGCCAACAACCTGACCACCCAGGTGCGCAACA
>DASZVW010000674.1:0-2588 GCA_035546895.1 Polyangia bacterium | reverse complement strand
AGCGTCGCCGGCCGGCTCAGCACAACGTCGACGGCGATGGTATTCGGCGACCAGCCGGCCCGCGCCACCGTCCCGGCAGCCGGGTCGTCGAGGTACTCGTCGGCGGGGAGATCGCCGCGGAGTCGGGGCGACATGGGGACCGGGTAGGCGTCCCAGCAGGAGAGCGAGCCGCGGCTCATCGGCGCGTAGAACGCCGCCAGCCATCGATTTCCGCGCGCCTGCTGGAACGGACGTACCAGCTCCGGCGGCGCGGTGGTCAGCCGGCGGGCATCGGCCACAGCGTGAAAGTCCCAAATGAGAAACGCGGTGTTGCCGAGCAGCGCCGCCACGGCGACGGCCAACGCAAGGAGGGCGCCGCGGCGCCGGCCGCGGACCGCGATCTCGAGCAGACGTACCCCGTTCGCGACCGCCACCGCCGCAACCAGCGCGAGGACGATCAGGTAGCGCTCGGGATAGCGGAGCTCCGAGAAGAGCGGAAGGCGCTTGAGCAGCGGAAACGGGCCCCAGGGACCAGCGCTGTAGCCGAGGGCGGCCCCGAACGCCAGGAGCGCCAGCGGCAACAGGGGCCAGACGCGGCGTCGCGCCAGGCCGACGAGCGCGACCGCCAGCACCCCGCCGCCGATCGTAAACATGTCGTACCGCCCCAGCAGGTGGCCGTCGCGGGCGGCGACCGGGGTCCACAGCGCCGCCAGCGCGGCGCCGATCGTCAGGCTGGGCCGCCCCGCGATCACCCGCGGGGACGCGATCAGCGTCTCGACCAGCGGCACCAGGCGGACCGCACCGACGGCGATCGCCAGTCCTGCGGCGAACGCCGCCATGCCCAGGCCGCGCGCCCGAGCGGCAATCGTCGCGCGGCGGTCGACCAGTCGTTCGGCCAGGCCGTAAAGGCAGAGCAGCACGGTGAACGGCGCCGCATACGTCCCGCCGAACCCGACGATCCAGGCGAAGGTCAATGCGGCGAAGACGGCCGCACGAACGTCGCCCCGCGTGGCGTTCCGCAGCCAGAGGAGGACCCAGGGAACGAGCTCGAAGCCGAGAAAGTTGATCCATCCCATGTACGGCGCGCCGATGAAGACGCCACTGGCGGCGAACGCCGGCGCGGCGAGCAGTGATCCCAGCGGGCCGCCGCCTCGGGCGCGGGCGTACCGGTACGTTCCCTCGAGTCCGATCAGGACCATCGCGAACATCGTCAGGGCTTCACCACGCGCAGGCCCGAACAGAAGGCTCAGCAAGAATGTCGGCGATGCGAACCGGCTCTGCGGCGTCCCGAGCGCGTAGATTCCGCCGCAGTAGAAAGGATCCCAGAGCGGCGGCGTTCCGAACCGCAGCACGCTCCAGGCGGCGTCGCGCTCATAGGAAAACAGAACCTGCGCATCGCGGAACAAGTTCATGAGATCCGCGGTCGCCAGCATCGGCCAGACGATCACCAGCGCCAGGACGGCAAATACCGCCGCCCGGAACGAGCCATGCGCGGCCAGACATCCCGTCGCGCGCAACGCCCGACGCCCTCGCTGGTGGATCGCTAGTAGATAGGACGCGGGCGGCAAGGCGGAACCGTGGCAATCAGAGGTTCAGGGTCCTGGTGGGCGGCGTGGTCACGCAACCCCTCGTCGATCGCGCGGAGCGCGTCAGCGATCCCCACGCCGTTCGCGGCAGCCAGCTGGCGGGCCTGCCGCTGCTCCTGGTTATGAAAATCGTCGTCCGCAGACCAGGCGTCGCCGAGGAAAGCTTTCGCCGCAGCCTGGCGAGCCGTCGACTCGGTGGCCGCCTCGGCACGAAAGATCGCCTCGCGGGTCGCGCCGTCGGCGAGCCAAGCAGACTTTGCGTGGTGGGCCGTTTCGGCGCGCACGATCGCCACCGCGATGGTGACGACGAGCACGATCCAGCCGCCGGCGCGGAGCCGCTCCTTTGAGGACGGTGCCAAAGCTTTTCCCCTTCGAGTTGATTTCACGGTCTCGAGCCCGTCGCCGATCGAATCGTCTGTCTCATCTTAGTTGGTATGACGTGCCACGCCTCCATCCTTGCTCACGCCTGGGACTATGACGCCGAACGCCGCCTGTTCGCGAAGGGGTGCCGCTCCGCTTCGGATCACGACCACGAACTCGATCGAGGCCGGGCGCTTGGCGGCCGACGGCCAGTCGATGAGGCCGCCATCGGCACCGGCGCTTCCTCGATGGCCCCGTCGATCAATGTCGCACAAGACGCCCTTCGCCCGTGTATCACGGCTAAAAGCGATGGTCGGATTGCGTCGAGGGGTGACGGGGGCTCGCGCTCCTGTCGCTGGCGCGGCCTGTGGGTCGTCTGAGGGGCTGGAGGACGGCTCGGCGGTCGGCACGGATGCGCCGAAACGGGGGGGATCCGGAGGCAACTTCGGCGGCAACGGCAGCACCGACGGCCACGGCGCCGCCAGCGGCCCGCGCACCGGTTCCACCACCAGCGAGCTCGGCTTCCCCCCCGGCGCCTCTCGCCTTCCTCAAAGCCCCTCCAGTACCCCGAGGTTTCCGCCCGCGGGGAAGTCCCACTCCGGCCTGAGCGTCACAACCCCGCGTCGATAACCTCTCTCCGACGACTCATCGCCAGGATCCTCG
>DASZVW010000673.1:0-2151 GCA_035546895.1 Polyangia bacterium | reverse complement strand
AGAGACGTCGGCCACCTTCATGTTCCCGGCGCCCCAAGCCGGAGGTCCAGCGTACCGGAGGCGGTCGGCGCCGGAGCGCGCCGTCGGGGCGGCCCGCGCGCAATTACGAATCCTCCTGAGACGCGCCGCTTCCGGACCGCGGCCGGATCGGCGCCCGGGGCGCCGGGTCACGGATCCTTCGGCACCTCGGCCAGCGTGCAGGTCGGGAAATACGGACCGAGCAGCGCGCGCTCCCACCAGCGCCCGGTCCGGCGCTTGGTCGGTAGATCGGTCATCCGGTACTCGTAGAGCAGCGCGCGCACGTAGCGCGGCGGGCGGTCCGGGAACGGGTCGCCGCGGAACAGGCGGAGGACCTCCGGCGAGCCCTCGAGCAGCCGGCGGAGCAGCGAGGCGAACCACGGCGGCGGCGCGCCGAGCGCCGCGAACCACAGCTGCCAGTCGAGGCGCGGCTGGTGGGGCGCCACCCACCGCGGCGCGTCCTCGAGCCGGGAGGGCTTGTAGCGGAAGGCGTACTCCCGCCACACGCGCCCGTCGGCGGACCCTTCGATGGCGATCTCCGGGCGGCGGGTGGTCATGACCGCGAACAGGCCGTACGGGTTGATCGAGCGCAGCGGCGCGATCGCCCGGTCGAGGCGCGACGCCGCCCGCGCGAGGCGACCGGCGCCGCCGCCGCGGGAGAAGGTGAGCGCGGAGACGGCGGCCACCGCCGCCACCAGCGTGCCGTGGACGATGCCCGCGAGCCGCCGGAGCCACGCCGGCCGCGGGCGCGCGGCGCGGGCCGGGCGAACCGCGCGCCGGAGCCAGCGGAGGCTGTCGTCGTCGAGCGCCCACAGCGAGAGCACCCCGGTCAGCAGGTTGAAGAACGCGTAGTTCCCCGTCGCCGCGATGAGCGCCTGGAGACCGGCCATCGCCCCGAACCCCAGCCGCCGCAGCCGCCGCGGCGCGAAGACGAGGAACGGCGCGCCGAGCTCGACGCCGAGCGCCGCCGCCGTGGAGGCGATCTGGATCGGCCGCGGCAGGTGGTGGGCGTACCAGCCGAGGCGCGTGGGGAGCGGCTGGGTCTGGTAGTGGTAGGCGCAGGCGGTGCATCGCCGCCAGCTGGGGTCGCCCGACTGGAGCTTGACCAGCCCCGATTGGACGTGGAGCCGGAACAGCAGCCAGCGCAGGAGCGCGGCGCTGCCCCAGCTCGGCTCGCCCGACGGCGCGCGCGCCGCGAGGAGCGCGGTGGAGAGGCCCGCCTCCAGCAGCAGCGCGTCCCACTGGAACGAGAGGAACTCGCCGCCCACGGTCACGAACGACAGATAGAGGGCCCAGGCGGCGGCGGTCGTGAGGCGCGGCGCCAGGCCCAGCATCAGCGCGCCGCCGCAGGCCTGCCCCGCCCCGCAGAGCCGCACCAGGTCGCGGTCCGTCGATCCCAGCCACAACAAGGAAGGGGCCAGGCGATAGGCGCCGCGCCCCCGGCGAGCCCGCAGCCGGGCCAGCCGCCGGCCGATCGGCGCGATGCCCCGGCTTCCGTAGAGGCCGAGGACCTGGGCGCGCAGCGAGGTGAAGGCGATCAGGTAGACGGCGCCGAGCGCGCGGAGAAACAGCCAGCGGACGAGGCGCCGGGTGGGCGGCGCCGTCGAGCGGCCGAACAGGAGGCGGTCCACGCGCGCGGCCGCCGCTCGATGGCCGGCGACGAGTCGATAGATCCGCTCGGCCAGCCAGAGCACCGGGGGCGAACGGCCGACCCGCGCGAGCGCCCGCGCGCGCCGGCCCGGCGCGTGCGCCAGCAGGCGGAAGACCGCCTCGGCGCCCGAAGATCGCCGGCCGTCCTCGTCGAGCAGCTGGACCGCCCGCCGCGCGTCCCGCCGGCGCACGCGCCATCGCCCGCGCCAGCCGCGCCGCCGAAATGCCCGGTAGAGGACGCCGGCGCCGGTCCGCGCGCGCCAGCGCTCGACCCAGCGCCGGCAGAACGCGCAATCGCCGTCGTAGATCAGGAGCGGACGCACCGGGCCCCCTCAGCGGTGGTGCCCGCCGCCGCCGTGAAATCCGCCGTGCGGCCCCCCGTGGAATCCGCCGCGCGGGCCGGCGTGCGCCCACCCCGCGCGCGGCGGCGCCGCCCGCCAGCCGCCCGGACGCGGCCCGCGCCAGGGCCCGCCGTGCACCCGG
>DASZVW010000672.1:0-3828 GCA_035546895.1 Polyangia bacterium | reverse complement strand
TGAGCGACAGCACCCCCTCCTGCATGCGCGCCCCGCCCGAGGCGGAGAAGACCAGCGCCGGCACCTTGCGCTCGAGCGCCCGCTCGAACACGCGCGTCACCTTCTCGCCCACCACCGAGCCCATCGACCCGCCCATGAACTCGAACACGAAGATGCCGAGCTCGACGGGGAGCTCCTCGATCCGTCCCGACCCGGCCAGCAGCGCGTCCGCCCCGCCGGCGGTCCGCCGGGCCGCCCGCAGCCGATCGGCGTACTTCTTCGAGTCGCGGAAGCCGAGCGGGTCGACGCTCTCGATCGAGCCGTCCGCCTCCACGAAGCTCCCCGGGTCGAGCAGCAGCTCGAGCCGCCGCGCCGCCGAGATCGGGAAGTGGTGCTGGCACTGCGGGCAGACGTTGTCGTTCTTCTCCAGCGTCGCCGTGTCCAGCGTCTCCCGGCAGCCGGGGCACTTGGTGAACACCCCGGCCGGGACGCTCCGTTTCTCCTCGGAAAGATCGTCGTCGCGGTTCTCTCTCTTGTACCAGGCCATGGTGCGAAACCCGAGAATACACTGAGCGAACCGCGCGTGGTTTGTTATGCTGCGCGCGTGCATTTCGGCGCCTGGCACAAGATCTCCGATGCCTCGACGGCCGCCCCCGAGGCCGCCGGGGTCCTGCAGACCCGTGCCGAGGGGGTGATGGACTACCGCGTCGGCCGCAGCGCGATGGTCTTCTACGCCTGCTGCCATCCCGACGAGACGCTGCGCGGCTTCGTCTCCGGGCGCGGCGCGCGCCAGATCGAGCGGGCGGTGAACGCCGGCGCGCGCTGGATCCGGTTCGCGGAGGCCGAAAGCCCCCAGAGCGAGCTCGATCGGCTCCTCAAGGGCTTCGTGGAGCGGTTCGGGTCGCTCCCCATCAACAACGCGGGGGCGGGCCGGCGCGGGGTGGCGGCCGCGGACGGCGAGACCGCGTGACCAGCCGCCTCAGCTACCGCGACGCGGGCGTGGACATCGACGCCGGGGACCTGCTGGTCGAACGGATCAAGGGGCACGTCCGCCGCACCCAGCGCCCCGAGGTGATGGGCGGCCTGGGCGGCTTCGCCGGCCTCTGCGCCATCCCCGGCAAGTACAAGGAGCCACTGCTGGTCTCCTGCACCGACGGCGTGGGGACCAAGCTGAAGCTCGCGTTTCTCACCGGCCGCCACGACACGGTGGGGATCGACCTGGTGGCCATGAACGTCAACGACCTGGTCGTCTGCGGGGGCGAGCCGCTGTTCTTCCTCGACTACTTCGCCTCCGGGAAGCTGGAGGTTGGCGTGGCCGAGCGGGTCATCGGCGGGATCGCCGACGGCTGCCAGGCGGCCGGATGCGCGCTGCTGGGCGGGGAGACCGCCGAGCTCCCCGGGTTCTACGCCGCGGGCGAGTACGACCTGGCCGGCTTCTGCGTCGGCATCGTCGAGAAGAGCCGCCGCGTCGACGGGACGGCGATCCGCCCGGGCGACAAGTTGCTGGGCCTCGCCTCGTCGGGCTTTCACTCCAACGGGTACTCGCTGGTCCGCAAGGTGTTCCTCGAGGAGATGAAGCTCGACCTCGAGGCCACGGCGCCGGGGCTCTCGGAGCCGCTCGGCCAGGCGCTGCTCCGCCCGACCCGCATCTACGTGCGGGCGCTGCGCGCGCTGGCCGACGCCGAGCTCCTGCGCGGGGCGGCCCACATCACCGGCGGGGGCCTGGTCGACAACCCGCCCCGCATGATCCCCGACGGCGCCCGGCTGAAGCTGCAGCTCCAGCTCGGCAGCTGGCCCATCCCGCCGCTGTTCGAGCTGCTGGCGCGCGGCGGCGGCGTGGCCCCCGAGGAGATGCGGCGGACCTTCAACATGGGCCTCGGCATGCTGGTCTGCGTCCCGGCCGAGAGGGTCGCCGAGGCGGTGACGGTGCTCGAGCGCTCGGGCGAGCAGGTCTTCCCCGTCGGCCAGGTGGCCGCGGCCGACGCCCCCGAGGCGCCGGTGGAGTTCCTCACCCGATGAACGTCGGCGTCCTGGTCTCCGGCAGCGGGACCAACCTGCAGGCGCTCATCGATCGGGGGAAGAAGAACGAGCTCGGCCCGGCACGGCTGGCCGTGGTCGGCTGCAACGTCCCCGACTGCCCGGCGCTGGCCCGCGCCCGGCTGGCCGGGCTGCCGGCCTTCATCGTCGATCACCGGGATCACGCCGACCGCGCCTCGTTCGACCGCGCGCTGGTGGAGGCGCTGCGCGCGCACCAGGTCGACCTGGTGGTCCTGGCCGGGTTCATGCGCGTCCTCTCGGGCGAGCTGCTCGACGCCTTCCCGGGCCGGGTGGTCAACATCCACCCCGCCCTCCTGCCCGCCTTCCCCGGCGTCCACGGCGTGCGGCAGGCCTACGACGCCGCCGTCAAGATCGCCGGCTGCACCGTCCACTTCGTCGATCGCGGCGTCGACACCGGCCCCATCATCGCCCAGGCGGCGGTGCCGGTCCTCGACGAGGACGACGACGAGTCGTTGCGCGCGCGCATCCTGGCCGAGGAGCACCGGCTGCTGCCGGCGGTGGTGCGCGCCATCGCCGAGCGGCGGGTGGTCCTCGAGGGGCGGCGGGTGCGCGTGCTCGGCGCCGTCCCCGGGACCGAGCCGCTGCGCACGCTCTAGCCCCGCCGGCCGATGGTCGACACGAACTTCTACGACGTCATCGTCTGTGGGGGGGAGACGTCGGGGCTGGTGGCGGCGGCGCTGCTGTCCCGGCGCGGGTTCCGGGTGCTGCTGGTCGGCGACGAGCCCGAGCAGGCGGCCTTCGACGCCGCCGGGACCTCGCTCTCCCGCGCCCCCGCGCTGCTGCCGCCGCTCGACGATCCGCAGGCGGTGCGCCTGTTCAAGGAGCTGGACTGCGTGGCCATCGTCAAGCGCCGCGCCGCCGCCACGCCGGCCACGCGCGTCCTCTGGGGCAAGCAGCGGCTCGATCTGACGGCCGACGCGGCGGCGACGGAGCGCGAGCTCGGGCGGGCGTTCGGCCCCGGCGCCGCCGCGGTCGCCCCGGCGCTCGACCGGCTGGACGCCGTCGGCCGGCTGCTGGAGCCGCTGCTGGCCACGGCGATGACGCTCCCCCCGAACGGGTTCTGGGAGCGGCGCGAGGTGGGCCGCCTGGAGTCGCTGCTGCCGCGTCCGGGGAGCGATCCGCTGGCGCCGCTGGGCGCCGACCACCCGTTCCGGGCCCTGGCCGCCGCGCCCGGCGCGCTGTCGGTCGATCTGACGCCCGCGGGGCTCGGCTCGGTGGCCGAGGCGCGCGCGTTCGCGCTGGCCCGGCGGGGGCTGCACGTGCTCGACGGCGGGCTGGCGGCGCTGCAGGAGCTGCTGCTCCAGCGGATCGAGACCTTCGGCGGCGAGCGGCGGCGGCGCCTCAGCCCGCTCGGCGTGGTGATCCGGCGCGGCCGCGCCGTCGGCCTGCGCGTGAGCCCCCGCGACGAGCCGATCGGCTGCCAGTGGCTGGTGTGGGCCGGACCGTCGGCGGCGCTGCGCGCGGCGCTGGGACCGGCCGCCCCGCCGCCGCCGGCGCGCGCCCGCCCGGCGGCGCTGCGCCTCACCAGCTACCGGTACGCGCTCTCGCTGCTGGTCGCCCCGGCGGCGCTGCCCGCGGGGACGCCGCCGCGCGGGCTGGCGATCGCCGATCCGGCGCGGCCGCTGCTGGAGGACAACGCGCTGGCCGTCACCGTCGGCCGCCCCGGCCCGCGCGACGGCGAGCGGCTCCCGCTGTGGGTCGAGTGCGCGGTGCCGGCTCACCTGGTCGACGCCGGCCCCAGCTACCTGCGCGCGCTGCGCGGCCGGCTGATGCAGACGCTCGAGCGGCTCT
>DASZVW010000671.1:0-3088 GCA_035546895.1 Polyangia bacterium | reverse complement strand
CCGGTGCCGGTGCTGCCGCCGGTCGCGGAAGCGCCGCCCGTGCCGGTCCCCGCGCCGGACCCTGAAGAACACCCAACCCCGCCGACGAGAGAGAGCATCGCGGCGATACCGACCGAGACAGCCGATAGACGGTTCATTTCGCCCCTGTATTCCCAGGGCGGGGGAATCGGATCACCCTCGCGCGCCCAATTTTTTCCGAAGCTCTGGCGTGACCGGCGGGTCCCATGCGTCAATTTAAATGGAGGAAACCCTTCGGGGCTCCCGTGATGGCCGGCGACGGGCTGCCGGTGTAGACCGGCGGGCAGCGGGGCTTGGTCGGATCGGGCGGGCAGACCTGGTCGTCCTCCAGGTGCCGGTAGAACGAGAGGCTCTGTCGCGGCGGCGCGTAGCCGCTCGGCAGGGGGAGCTTGTTGACGCTCATGAAGTAAGAGAGGCAGGCGTCGCGCCACCAGCGCGCCTCGTGGTGCTGGATCTGCAGGAAGCGGGCGACGTCGGCGAAGCGCGCGCCGTCGACGTACCCTTGCAGCGCCGCCCACTGGTCGCGCATCGCCTGCACGGCGTCGACGCCGGCGCTGGTGCGGTGGACCAGCTCGGCCCAGACCGTGCGGCCCGACGAGGCCACCGTGTCGGTCCATTTGCGGCGGTGGAAGAAGAGCAGCAGGTCGTCGGGCACGGTGGCGAGGCCGGCGAACTTTTCGGCCACCGGCGGGAAGTACTGCGCGACGGTGTCGCTCCCGGTCGTGGTCCGGTCGAACCCGATCCCGGTGGCGTCCGCCTGGTGGAAGTAGGTCGGGTTCCAGTCCATCCGCTCGAGGTCGTCGACCCACGGCGCAGGGCCGTAGTGGTGGTTGGTCCCCATCAGGTGGACCAGGCCGAGCGGCTCCATGTAGCTCACCAGCGCCTGCCGCGAGCCCATCATCATCCGCGTCACCGGCGCGACCACGGCCGGATCGTTGCTGAAGGTCTGGCGGACCCACTCGTCGGCGATCGCCTGCGCGGGCAGGTCGGGGTCCCAGGCCAGCCGGCCGAACGCGTACCAGTTGGCCTGGTTGAAGTGCGAGCCCATCCACGTGGCGTCGAGGCCGATCCCCGCCACGCCGGCCATGGCGGTGAGCGCGTGGCCGTCCAGCGTCCCGTCGATCACCCGCGCCACCAGCGACCCCGGCCCCTGGGCCCGGGTGTCGGCCTGCAGCACCTCCTGCCACAGCGGCCCCAGGTAGGCGAGGTGGGTGTCCTCGCCCAGGTACTCCTTGGTGATCTGCACCTCCAGCGCCAGCGGCGTCCGGGGCATGGCGCCGAACAGCGGGTGGAACGGCTCGCGCGGCTGGAAGTCGAGCGGCCCGTTCTTCACCTGCACCATCGTGCCGGGCGCGAACTTGCCGTCGAGCGGGTGGAGCTCGCCGTACGCCTGGCCGATGCGGTCGCTGCCGTCGTCGCGGTAGACGAAGGCGCGCCACATGACGACGCCGCCGTGGGGCGCCAGCGCCGCCTCCAGCATGTTGGCGCCGTCGGCGTGCGTGCGGCCGTAGTCGCCCGGCCCGGGCTGCCCCTCCGAGTTGGCCTTCACCAGGAAGCCGCCGAAGTCGGGGATCAGCGAATAGATCAGGTTCGCCTCGTCGATCCACCAGCGGGCGACCCGGCGGTCGAGCGGGTCGGCGGTGTCGAGGCCGCCGATCTGCTTGGGCGCGCCGAACTGCGCCGACAGGTAGACCCTGATGCCGTAAGGGCGGAAGACGCCGGCCAGCGCGGCCACCTTGGCCAGGTACGGCGCGGTGAGGATCCGCGCGTCGGCGTTGACGTTGTTGAGCACCACGCCGTTGACGCCGAGCGAGGCGTTGGCCCGCGCGTAGTCGGTGTAGCGCGGCGACAGCGTCCCGGGGAGCTCGGCCCACTGCCAGAGCGAGCGGCCGGCGTAGCCGCGCTCGACGCTGCCGTCGAGGTTGTCCCAGTGGTCGAGGATCCGGCGCCGCACCTTGGGCGCCTCGGCGAGCGACAGCTCCTGCAGCGTGCGGTGGCAGGCGAGCTGGCGCAGGAGGGCGAAGGCGCCGTGGAGGACGCCGACGTCGGTGTTGGCGGCAATGACGATCGCCGGCGCGCCCCCGGCGGTCGTCGACCGGACCAGGTAGCCCTCGTCCCCGACGGCGGCCAGCGCGCGGCCGAGGTCGAGCCCGCGGACGATCGCCGAGGCGGCCGGCGTGCCGAGCACCACCGCGCCGGCGCCGGTCGGCGCGGTCACCACCGGGATGGTCGTTTCCAGGAGGCCGCCGAGCCCCGTGACCAGCTCGCGCTCGGCCGCCTGCAGCGTCGCCGAGCCGCCGGCCTTCACGATCTGCGTGATGCCGGCCCGATACTCGGCCAGCCGCGCGGGGAGGTCGACCTTGGCGTAGCGGAGCCAGAGCCGCGCGCCGTCCTCGTCGGGCGGCGGCTGCGCCGGCTTGGCGTAGAGATCCCCGGCGGCGGCGGTGGCGTCGCGCCCGCCGCGATCGGTGCGCGTCACCGTCGACGCGCAGGTCGCCGTCCAGAGGGCGAGCCCCAGGGCCCCGAGCCCCACCGCCAGCCCGTGGCTTCGGTTCATGAGCCCCGTTCTATCGCCAAGCGGGCCGGTTGGGATCCCGGGCGCGCGGCTCAGCCCTGGCCGTAGATCGACTTGCGGACCAGGCGCCGGGCGATCGCGGTGGCCGTCGCGGTGGTGATGAAGAGCGGCAGCACGATCGCGTAGTCGCCGGAGAGCTCGAAGCCGAGCACGCTGGCCATCAGCGGCGCGCGGGTGGTGGCGGCGATGGTGCCGGCCATGCCGCAGAGGACGTAGCCGCCGGGGAAGCCGGGCGCGCGCCAGACCAGGCGCGCGGCGGCGCCGACGATGCCGCCCATGGCGGCCCCCAGGAACAGCGATGGCGTGAAGACGCCGCCGGGGCTCCCCGAGGCGACCGAGGCGGTGGTGCCGAACGCCTTGACCGCCAGCAGCACCGCCATGGCCACCAGGCCGACGCGCGCGTCGAGCATCAGCTGGATCACCTCGTAGCCGTTGCCGGTCACCTCGGCGAACCGGAGCGCGCAGAGGCCGACCAGCAGCCCGCCCAGCGCGCCG
>DASZVW010000670.1:0-1824 GCA_035546895.1 Polyangia bacterium | reverse complement strand
CCGTCGACCCGCCGCAGGTCGGCCGCCACCCCGGCGTACTCGCCGGGCGCCACGCGCATGATCGGCAGCGTCGACTCGCGGTGGAGCACGATCACGTTGGGGCGCCCCGGCTCGACGTCGCGCGCCTCGACGAAGCGGTAGCCGCCGGCGCGGGACACCACCAGGTCGCCGGCGCTGCCCGGGCCGTCGAGTCGCGCGGCGGCCGGCAGCTCGACGGTGGCCGTCATGAGCGTGGGGACGTCGAACCCCAGCATGAGCGCCGTCGAGCGCTGCGGCTCGGCGGCGAACCGCCGCCCCGGCTGCGAGCGGAAGAAGGTCGGCTCGATCCGCAGCTCGCGCGCCCCCGCCCCGGCGCGATCGACCGGCACCGCCAGGTGCGCGCTGACGAACGAGTAGCGCACCCGCGCCGTCCCCACGCGCCCGGAGGCGTCGCGCGGCAGGTCGACCTCCAGATCGCGCAGCCGCGCGCCCGGGAACTGCACCCCCAGCCAGCGCTGCTCGAAGTCCTCGCGCAGGCGGACGCGGTCGGCGCCGAAGCGGTCGACGAGATCGGCCCACTCGAGCGCCGGCCACCCCGCCAGCTCCTCGGTGGCCACCGCGGTGCCGCCGCCCCGCTCGTCGAGCCGGATGGTCATGTCGATGGTCCGCCGATCGGCGTCGGCGCTGCTGCGCGCCACCCCGAACGCCCCCTCTTGCAAGCTGAGCGTGCGCGCGCCGTCGAGCCCGGGCGGCACGTACCCGAACGCCGCGTGCCGCAGCCGCAGATCGGCGTAGACCGTCTTTCCGGGCAGCGAGAACCCGATCAGCGTGTCGCCGAAGTCGTCCAGCTCCTGCGGCGGCGTGGGGGCGGCGGCGTCGGCCACCAGGCGCGAGCGCGCGAGGAACGCGTCGGCGGGGACGCCGAGCTGGGCGGCCAGCGCCAGCGTCAGCGTCACCCGGCTGCCGAGGCCGCGCGCCAGCGTATAGGAGGCCGACTCCGCCAGCTCGTCGGTCGCCTCGATGTTGTCGGTCACCCAGTCGACGACGGCCGCCGCCCGCCGCGCGGGGTCGCTCCCCGCCGAGGCGGCGATCTTGTCGGCCAGCGCCGCCACCTCGGGCGAGACGCGGAGCGCGTCGTGCAGCTCCTCGGTCAGGTAGCGGGCCCAGGTCCCCCAGCTCACCCCGCTCGAGGCCCGCACCGAGGGGACGTACTCGATGGCCGGCACCGCCGAGCGCTCGGCGAAGAGCTGCGGGACGCCGGTGGCCGCCAGGCGCGTGACCCGCGTCCCGCCGGCGCCCGCGCTCACCTGGGGCTTGGGCGCGCCGGCGCGGGCGTCGAGCGCCAGCGGCAGCCCCGCCGGCGTCACCAACACCAGCTCGCTGCGCGCGATGGGGGCGTCGAACGACTGGAAGAAGAAGCGCTCGGCCAGGAAGCCGGGGGCGAACGCCTCCGACGGCGCGTGCGTCTCCAGGAGCTCCCACTCGACGTAGTCGCCGATCGCCAGATCGGCCGCCGAGATGGTGTCCTTGCCGGCGATCTCCTCGGGCTCGCGGGTGGTGCCGTCCGGCTTGTGCGTGCGCAGGGTCAGGATCTCGGCCCCCTCCGGGACCTGGATCTCCCCCCAGCGATCGACGGCGTCCTTGCTGTCGACCCGCACGATCTCGTGGGTGAGGGTCATGGTGGCGCCGCTCGGAAACACCCGGGTGACCGCCCGATCGAGCACCATCACCGCCGGCGCCGTGTACTTCCCCTCCGCCTTCCTAAACGCCTCGATGGCGGCGCGGCCGTCGACCCGGAAGGCGTCGAGCGGCAGCGGCACGCCCAGCGCGCGCGCCGAGCGGCGC
>DASZVW010000669.1:0-4548 GCA_035546895.1 Polyangia bacterium | reverse complement strand
CGCCTAGCCGGCGCGCTTCGTGGGCGGGGGTCCGGTCGGTTCCGTAAAGTCGCCGGCGCCCCTGACCGGCGCGCGGGGCGTGACCATCTTCGCCGGTTCGAGGAGGTCGAAGATGGCGAAGATTCCAGTGTCATGGCGCGGGGTGCTCGGGGGGGCGTCGTTCTTGATGATGGTGGTGCCGGCGGGCGGGGCCGCCGCGGCGAACGATCCGCCGGACACCGCCGCGGTGCTGGGGAAGCTCCACCACGCCGATCAGAAGGAGATCGCCGCGGGGAAGCTGGCCGAGAAGAGCGGCAAGTCCGCCGAGGTCAAGTCCTACGGGAAGATGCTCATGAAGGATCACACCGCGGCCGACCGGAAGGTCACCGCGCTCGCCAAGCAGGAGAAGATCGATCTGGCGGCGGCGACGCCGGCCGAGAGCGGCGACATGAGCGGTATGGCCTCCGATCCGGCGTTCGACACCAAGTTCGCCCAGGAGATGGTGGACGACCACAAGAAGGACATCGCGGAGGTCACCGAGGCGCGCGACAAGACCACCGATCCGAAGCTCAAGAAGCTGCTCACCGACCTGGTCCCCACGCTGCAAAAGCACGAAGAGACGGCGCAGAAGATCGTCGACACCGAAGCCAAGAAGTAGCGGCATCGAGCAGGCGGCCGCGGCCGGTCCGCCGAAGGCGTAGCGGCGCGCGGCCTCAGTGCGAGCCGGGCCGGTGGACCCGGCGGTGCGCCTCCTCGGCGGCCGGGCCGGGCGGCAGCCGCCGCTCCCGCAGGTTGCGGAACTCCTCCTTGAAGGCGGCCAGCTCGGCCTCGCTGGCGTCTTCCAGATCGGCGAACACGTTGCGCGCGCGGCTCGACCGGATCAGCTCGTCGAGCTTGAGGTGGATCGCCTTGGCGTCGCGGTTCTGGGTGGTCTGGATGAGGAACACCATCAGGAAGGTGATCACCGTGGTCGCGGTGTTGATGACCAGCTGCCAGGCGTCGCTGAATCGAAACAGCGGGCCGGTGACCAGCCAGAGGCCGACCACCAGCACCGCCGCGGCGAACGCCCAGTGGCTCCCCAGGCGCTCCGACATCCGGACCGCGAACTTGCGGAACTGGTCGTTCACGGTCCGGTCGCGATGGTCGCCCGAGCTCATGCTCGAAACTTAATCATCCGCCGCTGCCCTGGCCGGGGGCGCGCTTATCTTGGGCCTCGGGCGAGGACGGGGACGACGGAACGGAGGTGGGCGATGCGCGCGATCGTGTACAGGAAGCCGAATTCTGTGTCGGTGGAGGACGTGCCCGAGCCGAAGCTGGAGGCGCCCACGGACGCCATCATCCGGATCACCTCGGCGGGGATCTGCGGGAGCGACCTGCACATGTACGAGGGGCGGACGCCGGAAGAGGGGGAGATGCGCTTCGGGCACGAGAACATGGGGGTGGTCGAGGAGATCGGCCCCGCCGTGCGCGGCATCGTCGAGGGGGACCGGGTGGTGATGCCCTTCAACATCGCCTGCGGGTCCTGCTTCAACTGCACGCGCGGCTTCACCAACGCCTGCCTGGTGGCCAACCCCGACGGCGTCTCCGGCGGCTACGGCTACGCGGGGATGGGGCCGTATCCCGGCGGGCAGGCCGAGTACCTGCGCGTCCCCTACGCCGACTTCAACTGCCTGAAGCTGCCGGGACGGCCGGGCGACGAGCTGGAGGACGACTTCCTGCTCCTCTCGGACGTGTTCCCGACCGGCTATCACGCCACCGAGCTGGCCCAGGTCGGCCCCGGGGACACCGTGGCGGTGTTCGGCGCCGGACCGGTCGGCCTGCTGGCCGCCTACAGCGCGATGTTGCGCGGCGCCGCCGAGGTCTACGTCGTCGACGGCGTGGCCGAGCGGCTGGCCAAGGCCGAGGAGATCGGCGCCATCGCCATCGACTACAGCAAGGGCGAGCCGTGCAAGCAGATCGCCGAGCTGCGCGGCAAGAACCCGCTGGTACGCGGTGCGCTGCGGCCGGGCGAGGAGAAGATGACCGGCGTCATGTGCGGGATCGACGCTGTCGGCTACCAGGCGCGCCGCTTCGACAAGCCGGACCAGGAGAACCCCATCCAGGTCATCGAGGAGCTGGTCCACGTGGTCAACCCCACCGGCCGGATCGGCATCGTGGGGGTCTACTTCCCCGAGGATCCAGGAGGTGTGGACCCGCAGGCCCGCCGCGGGCAGTTCCAGCTCCCGCTGGGGGCGATCTTCGACAAGGGGATCTCGATCGGGACCGGGCAGACGCCGGTCAAGAAGTACAACGCCTACCTGCGGGACCTGATCGTCGCCGGGCGGGCCAAGCCGAGCTTCATCGTCAGCCACCGGTTGACGCTGGAGGAGGCGCCCGACGCCTACGCCAAGTTCGATCGGCGCAGCGACGGCTACACCAAGGTGGTGCTCAAGCCGGAGGCCAACGCGCCCGCCTGATCGCGCCCCGCGCGAGCTGGCCATGGACAACGGCCGGCGCGTGCCCATGGTGAGACCCCATGCACGAGGGCCAGGCTGAGCCGGGGCGAAATCCGCTGTCGTGGTCGGCGCTCCTGCGGGGCCTCCCGCGCGCGGTCGACAGCCGGCCGATCTGGGCGCAGCTCAATATCACCTGGCGCTGCAACCTCGATTGCGCCTACTGCACGGAGTACGACAACAGCAAGGGGGACGTCCCCTTCCCGGATCTGGTGGCCCGCATCGAGAAGTGCCGGGCGCTCGGCGTCCTGCACACCGATCTCATCGGCGGCGAGCCGCTCCTGCACCCCGACCTGGAGCGCCTGTTCGCCGAGATCACGGCGCGCGGGATGACCAGCGGGATGACCACCAACGGCTTCCTGCTCACGGAAGAGAAGCTGACACGCCTGCTCGACGCGGGGCTCGGCCGGCTGCAGATCTCCGTCGACGGCGCGCGGCCCACGCGCGAGACGCCCAAGTCGCTCAAGACGTTGAAGGGGAAGATCGAGCTCTGCGCCGGGCGGCGGATCTGGTTCCGGGTCAACACCGTCATCTGCGACGAGACGCTGGACCAGGTCGAGGAGGTGGCCGCCTTCTGCTTCGCGCGCGGGGTGCCGGTGAACTTCTCGGTGGTGCACGACCGGGGGCGGCTGCGCCGCCGCCTCGACAACGCCCGCTACCTGGAGAAGCTCCGCTGGCTGCGCGCCGAGAAGCAGGCGGGCCGGCCGGTGGCGACGCCGTACTTCCTGATCGACTACTACGAGCAGACGCTGACCGGCGCGCCCCCCGCCTGGACCTGCCGCGCGGGGCAGAAGTGCTTCTACGTGGCCGCCGACGGGCGCTTCCACTACTGCGCCCACGTCCCCCCGGCGGGCGACTTCGCCGACGTCACCGCGGCCGACCTGGCGCGCGGCGGGGGCCCCAAGGGGTGCGAGCGGAGCTGCGGCGTCGACTGCGTGGTCCACACCTCGCTGCCGTTCTCCAACCTCGGCCTAGTCGTCGCCTCGGAGGCGGGGCGGCGGCTCGGCGCCCTCACGGGCCGGCTGCGCGCTCGGCTGCCGGTCGCCGGTGACGCGGGTGGAACACCCACCACCGGTTGAGGGGGTAGTTCCAGGCCAGGTAGACCGCCGCCGCCACGACCAGCTTGGAGACCGGGTAGGGGAGGCGCCCGAACCGCGTCAGGGCCCAGACGCCCGCCGTGTGCCAGGCCGAGGCGCCCGCCTGGACGACCACGAACCGCCCGAGCGCGGGGGCGGCGGGCGCCTCGCGCGCCGAGAAGGCCCACAGCTTGTTGATGGTGAAGTTGGCCAGCGAGCCGACCACGGTGCCGATCCAGGTGGCCAGCACGTAGTTGACGCCGGCCAGTTGGGCGAGGCCGAGCAGCGTCCCGAAGTCGAGCGCCGTCGTCAGCAGCGAGGTGAGGAGGCTGCGCCCGAAGATCGGCACCGCACGAGCTTAATCACGGCCCCGGGCGAACCCGATTCAAAACCGCCGGCGCGGGCTTAGCTTCTCGCCCATGGCTGGGCGGCCGCCGCGGTATCGAGACGCCGTCGTCCCCCACATCTACGTCGAGGGGGCGGCGGCGGCGATCGGGTTCTACGCGCGGGCCTTCGGCGCGGTCGAGCTGTTCCGGATCGCGCGCCCGGACGGCTCGCTCCTGCACGCCGAGATCGCCATCGAGGGCTCGGTGTTGATGCTCGGCGACCCCGACGGGCACCTCTACGGCGAGCCGCGGCGGCTCGGCCGCTGCACCGCCGGCCTGCACGTCTTCACCGAGGACAACGCGGCGTTGTTCCGCCGCGCCGTGGAGGCGGGCGCGAGGGCGATCCAGCCGCCGGCCGAGATGTTCTACGGCGCCAGCGCGGCCAGCGTCCGGGATCCCTTCGGGCACGTCTGGGTCCTGCTCACCTGGAAGGAGGACCTGCCGCCGGCGGAGATGGAGCGCCGCGGGCGCGCGCTAGACCGCTTTCGAATTGACGCGATCGATCCGGCGTGATCTAACGTCGGAATGGCGGAGCTCTCGATCGATCTGAGGCGGCGATTGGTAGCAGCGTACCGGTCCAAGAAGAGCGGGACCTACGCGACGACGGCAGCGCTC